>JANLHB010000034.1 GCA_024654625.1 Patescibacteria group bacterium | reverse complement strand
TATTTTTTCCCTTTCCTCAATCGTTAAATGCTTGTATTTCATAACACTTTGATATTATCTGTTTAATCAAAGTGTTGCACTTACTTGTTGAACTGACCTTTTTTGTTGTTGACAGAAGAAATATATCATGTAAACTATAATCTTGTTTCCGTATGGCGTATAGTTAGCGCGGAATTAGTTCTTTATATTTTTTTTGGGGATTCCTTGGCAAGGGTAAACCAAAATAACAATTAAAAAAGGGGATAATCGTGATTCTTAAAAAAGAAACAAACCTGGGTTATTTCAATGAGGTAAAGGGCATAGACCTGCAGAGAATGGCCGGCATATTGTTGCCGGAAGGTGGCACTTCAGGCAGGGTGTACATCATGGCCTTTGATGAGGCCGTATCAGTGAGAGAGAAAGTCGTAAGCATCTTCCCTCACGTTTCAAGGGAGGTGTCCACAACGATACAGAGTGTGTCTATACTGCCTGACGGCAATGTCCTCTTTGGCATCACTGGCAACATCACCTCGCAGGTGAAATTGCTGGTATCAAAGATTGCGGAGATCGTCAGGAGGGACGGCTTAAACGGCGCATACTTCCCGGCTTACGGGATGTCCTTAAGGGTGAAGTTCTACATCAGCTGGAAAAACTATGCCGTTGATGCAATCAAGCTCCCCGGCTGGATGAAGAGTGTCCAGCCCTTCACTGTAAGGAGGGAGTACCAAAGCGTTCTTTCCAAGGGTATTATCTTCACGGATGATAAGGTCATCAAGGAGATATCCTTGGGCGACCTTTACAAAGAGGCATGGGCAAAAGCCATGAAGATCGCAGAGGTCAAGGGCGATAAGACTATCCTCTATATAGACCGCGTAGAGAAAGGAAGGGCGCTGGTCACTGTGGGGGGCGACATCTTCGCCTTAAACCTCAAGGACGGAAGCTTCAAAAGCGTCTTCGTGGCATCTTCGGAAGAGGCGCCGTCAGCGGTTCTCAGACTGCATGCCGGTGTCGTGGCCTTCATAACCAAGAAGGGTGGGGGGATAAACATATTCCCTTCAACTTCACCGGAGAGCATGGCTATAGCCGAGGCCATTTAGGATATAAGTCATAAAAGGTAGTAGTAAGTTTTAAAAAGACAAAATTCCTTGCCAAGTTCCTATAAGCGCCGAAGCCTAAAAACTTCGGCGCTTTTTTATTTTGCGCGATAATCTGAGTATCCTTTGCTGTCAACATTCTTATTTTGTTATAAACGAAAAATAGTTTATTATGTCTCTATGAATAAGAAAGTAACTGTCATATTAGGGCATCCGTCTCGTGAGAGTTTTTGCGGATCTATAATGCAAAGTTATATAGACGGAGCAAAAGAGAGCGGGAAGGAGGTGAGAGAGGTTTATATTGGTGATTTAAAATTTGACCCGATTTTATGGAAAGGGTATTCATCTATTCAGGAGCTTGAAGAAGATTTAAAGAAAGCTCAAGAAGATATGCGCTGGGCAGATCATCTTGTGTTTGTGTACCCTACTTGGTGGGGAGGAATGCCGGCTCTTATGAAGGGATTTGTGGATAGGGTTTTCTTGCCGGGTTTCGGTTTCAAGTTCAATAAAGGGCAACCTTACCCGGACAGACTTTTAAGCGGGAAGAGCGCTCACCTTATAGTTACCATGGACAATAAGCAAAAAATAAGCGAGAAGCTTTTTGGCGCGCCAAGCGTTGTCGCTTTAAAAAAAATTGTTTTGGAATTTTGCGGCGTTAACCCGGTAGATATTAAAATTATAAGCTCTTTAAGAAAATTTAATGATGAAAAAAAACAAGAGCTTTTATCGGATATAAAAAATATCGGAAAAACGGTATAATCTTTTTATGGAATTAACATTTATCCAAAATTTAAATATATTTCTTCAGTTGGCTGTCGCGGCTTTACTAGGTGGCATTATAGGTATTGAGAGATCAGTTGCTCATAAGACAGCGGGCATGAGGACTTATGCCTTGGTAAGCATGAGTGCGGCTCTTTTTATTGTCATCTCAAATACTGTTACATCTCGATATATAGGGATTACAAATTTTGACCCGCTTCGAGTCGCTTCTCAGGTCATTGTTGGAATCGGTTTTATAGGCGCCGGGCTTATAATCTTCAAGAGGTCTAAGTTAAGAGGGCTTACCACAGCGGCTGGTTTGTGGATGGCAGCCGGTATAGGGATGGCGGTTGGTTATGAGCTTTATGCCATAGCCGTTTTTGTCAGTGCCCTTACTATATTTATTTTCACTATTATGTGGGCTATTGAAGATAAGGTGAAGAAAAATATAAAACTTGATAAAAATAAATAATTTTTATAGATATGAAGAAATTGATTGTCGCTAATTGGAAGATGAATCCTGCTGATAAAGAGACAGCAAAAAAGATTTTTAATTCCGCCAAGAAGAATTCTCGTAATTTAAAGAATGTAGAGATGGTTAGTTGCCCACCTTTTGTTTATTTGGGGATTTTAGCTCCATCCGCCCAAGGCGGACTTCACACCAAGAGCCAACTGGCGCTTGGTGTTCAGGATATATTTTGGGATGAGAAGAAAACAGCGTACACGGGAGAGGTCTCCGCCACAATGCTAAAGAAGCTCGGAGTGAAATATGTAATCATCGGACACTCTGAGAGGAGGGAGCACTTAGGGGAAGATAATTTGATGATAAACAAGAAGGTAAAGTACGCGCTTATCTCAGGGCTTAAGGTTATACTTTGTGTTGGAGAGAGAAAGCGAGATGAAGACGGTGATTATCTTAATTTTATAAAGACAGAGTTATTGGAAGGGCTCAAATCCGTACCAAGTAAACTAGCAGGCAATTTGATAATAGCTTATGAGCCTATTTGGGCGATAGGCAAGTCCGGCAAGAATGCCGATTCTCCGGAGAAGGTGTTTGAAGTATCAATTTATATTAAAAAGATTCTTGTAGATGTTTTTGGAAGACAAAAGGGAGAAAAGATACCAATACTTTATGGCGGATCTGTAGATGCTAAAAATACAGCCGGCTTTCTTTCTTCGGGAGGCGTGTCAGGTCTCTTGATAGGGCACAAGTCACTAGAGATAGAGTCTTTTAAAGAAATACTTGAGATGGCAAATAATATTAAAAATTAATTTAATTATGAAATTACCAAGTATAAAACAGGCGAAGAATTTAAAGGGTAAAAAGGTTCTTTTAAGAGGGGACCTAAACGTATTTATAGAAGATGGCGAAGTGAAAGGAGATTTCAGGATAAAACAAATTCTTCCTACAATCAGATTTTTGAAGAAAAATGGAGCAAAAGTTATAATATTAAGTCACGTTACAAAAGGACGAGCTGCGGGTTTGTTGCCTGTGGCAGAATATATTAATTCATATTTTAAAGTAGATTTCTCGAGGGAGGTCTTAGGAAGTGAAACAAGAGAGAAGATCAATAATATGAAAAATGGCGGAGTTCTTCTGCTTGAGAATTTAAGATCAGACGATAGAGAAAAAAATAATGATACCGCTTTTGCCAAGGAGTTAGCTTCCCTTGGGGATATTTATGTTAACGACGCCTTCTCGGTTTCTCATAGAAAGCACGCTTCTATAGTGGGTTTACCCAAGTTTCTTCCTTCGTATTCAGGACTTCTTATGGATGAAGAAGTTTCAAATCTGTCTAAAGCATTTAAGTCAAAACACCCTTTTCTCCTAATCTTGGGAGGTGTAAAATTTGAGAGTAAATTAGGCGTGCTTAAGAGATTTATAAAGACTGCTGATAAGATATTTATAGGAGGGGCGTTGGCAAACGTCTTCCTTAAAGAAAAAGGAATTGATATAGGCAAGTCTATTTATGACAAAGACGTTGATATAAAGAAATTTGTGAAGAGCAAAAAGATTGTTATTCCTAAAGACATGCTCACAGAGAGCGGTATCAATTGGGATATTGGCACTGATGCAATAAAAGAATTAAAGGAGATTATAAGTAAATCTAAATTTGTAATCTGGAGCGGACCACTTGGCAACTTTGAAGGAGGATATAAGAATGGCACTACTGAAATAGCAAAAGCTATAGCTAAGTCTAAAGCGATCTCTATCGTTGGTGGAGGGGATACCATCTCGGCTATAAAGAAGTTGAATATATTAAATAAGTTTTCTTTTGTATCAACCGGTGGTGGAGCAATGCTTGCTTTCCTATCAGAGGGAACTTTGCCAGGTATAGAAGCGCTTAAGAAAAAGAAGAAATAAACAAAAAAGATTTCGCTATAACGAAATCTTTTTTAATTAGTTTAGGCAAAAAGCAACGGCTATCCGCCGCGGCGGATAGCCGTTGGGGTTAGATGAATTTTCTTATTTCTTTGGCGGTTTTTTTGCTTGTATCTTTATCATATTCTTTGCCGTGCCAGAGTTTATATCCGTCATCAGAAAATCTTGGCATTATGTGGATGTGGGCATGGAAGACGATTTGTCCTGCTGCTCTGCCGTTATTCATCCCTATATTTATACCATCAGCTTTTGTTCCTTCTTTCACTGCTCCTGCAACCTTCTTTATAACCGGACCGATTTTGCATAAAGTATCATCGGGAATTTCAAAAAGATCTTTGTAATGATTTTTTGGGATTAAAAGGGCGTGACCTAAGTTGATTGGCGTGATATCAAGAAAAGCTAGGAAATTATCATCTTCATAGATTTTATCTGCCGGTATTTCTCCTTTTATTATTTTACAAAATATACAATCATTCATAATGTCTTAGAAATTATTTAATTTAAATAATGGAAAGTGAATTTTCAAAAACTAAAATCTTAATTTCCTGCAAGAGCCAAACAGCAAGGGACAGTTTTCGGAAATCAAGTTTTAGTTTTTGAAAAATTATTCTACACTTTTTCTTTTAATTATATGATATACTCTCTTAAATGACAAAAAAGTGGATTGTAAATAAAGAGATACCAAAAGAAGCGGATAAAAAACTTGAAGCTTATCCCCAGCTGGCTCGCCAGCTTCTTTTTTATCGCGATATTAAGAGTGCCGATGAAGCGGAGAGGTTCTTCAATCCGGATTACGGGAGAGATATGCATGATCCTTTTCTTATGCTTGGCATGGAGGAGTCAGTCACGAGGATTCTTAAGGCAATAGAGAATAAAGAGAAGATTGTGGTCTTCGGCGACTATGACGCCGACGGCATCTCAGGCAGTGTGATTTTTTATGATTTTTTTAAAAAAATAGGTTTTGAGAATTTTCATATTCATATTCCAAATAGGTATAAAGACGGATACGGCCTTACCTTGGGGGCGATTGATGAATTTATAAAGGATAGTATTAATCTTATAATTACTGTTGATTGCGGTATTACAGATACGCCTGAAGTGAAGAAAGCAAAAGATGCCGGTATTGATACTATTATAATTGACCATCATATCGTGCAGGAAGACATGCCTGAGGCGTATGCGATAATTGACGCCAAGCAGGAAGGAGAGACATATCCTTTTAAATTTCTATCAGGAGCTGGAGCTGCTTTTAAAACAGTTCAAGGTCTTATTAAGAGAGGGATTGATACCGGTCAATTTAATATTGTAGAAGGCTGGGAAAAATGGCTTCTTGATGTGACGTCTATTGCCACTATTGCCGATATGGTTTCTCTTCGCGATGAAAACAGGACGATTGTTCATTTCGGATTGAAGGTTCTTCGTAAGACAAAGAGAGTCGGTCTTGTTTCTTTATACAAGAGATTGAAATTAAATAATGAATATTTAAATGAAGATGATATCGGATTTATGGTGGCGCCAAGGATAAACACGGCAAGCAGAATGGGGCATGCGACTACAAGTTTTAACTTATTGATAACAGAAAATAAAGAAGAAGCTCAAAGTATCGCTTCTGACCTTGAAGGGAAGAATGGCGAAAGAAAGGAATCGGTGCAGGTGATACTTGATGCCGTAGAAGGGAAGTTTGCCGGAAAGGAAGATAATATTCCGCCGATTATCGTCTTGGGTGATTTTAGTTGGATGCCTGGAGTGCTTGGGCTTGCCGCCAATAGGATAATGGAGAAATATCAGAGGCCAGTATTTCTCTGGGGCAAGGCTGATGCTCATGAGATAAAAGGTTCTTGCCGTTCAGATGGGACCATAGACCTTGTTAAATTTATGGAAGGAGTCAGTGGCCTATTCACAGGATTTGGCGGACATGCTTTGGCTGGCGGTTTCAGTGTGGCTCCTGAAAAACTTGATTCACTGGAAGTGGAGGCGGTGGAAGCGTATAAGAAAGTGGAGAAGATGGAAAACGGATTTGCTACGTTTGAGATAGACAGCAAGCTCGGCTTGGACGATATAAATTGGAAGAATTGGAATATTATTGAGAAATTTGCGCCGTTTGGTATGGATAATCCGAAGCCGGTCTTTATGTTTGAGAATATAAAGATAGGAGAGGTGAGAGAGTTTGGCAACGGTGGTATTCACCTTGAGCTTTCGTTTACTAAGACAAGCGGAGATACAGTGAAAGCGATAGGATTCTTCATGAAAGTGGACAAGTTTAAAGATATAACTCTTAAAGATGAGCAAGATATAGATTTAGTAGCGACAATGGAGAAATCAATGTTTCGCGGCGTGCCGGAGCTCCGCCTCAGGATTGTGGATATACGAAAAGCCGTATAAAATAATAGATATTAAGAGTATATAACTATAACTTTTAACGAGATGAAACAAGATAAAATTGTAATCTATACAGACGGCGGTTCAAGGGGGAATCCGGGTCCCGCTGGAGTAGGCGTGGTTATTGTTGATAGCCAGGGTAAAGTCTTAAAGGAATATTCAAGCGATATCGGCGTGCGGACAAATAATGAGGCAGAATATGAGGCGATTATTTTAGCCTTAAGTAAAGTTAAACATCTGTTTGGAAAAGAAAAAACAAAAAATCTTGAGATTGAAATAAGGACAGACAGCCAGCTTATTGCTAGACAGTTGAAGGGGGAGTATAAGCTTAATGAAGAGAAGCTTTTTCCTTTATTTATAAAGATCTGGAACTTGAAGACGGAACTGGGAAAAATTTCTTTTGTGGAAATTCCCAGAGAGAAGAATAAAGAGGCAGACAGGCTGGCAAATGAAGCGATGGATAAGAAGAAAACATTATTTTAGTTTTATAAAGGCAAAAGTGAGAAACAACTGTTTTTCCAGAACGGTCATAGAGGGAAATTCTTCCAAAACAGTTTTTCTCACTTTTGCTTGAGATATCAAGAAATCAAGTTTTGGGTTTGTGGAAATCTTTTTATGAACAAAATCTTTACGATATTTTTGGGCAGTTTTGTTTTCGGTGTATTTATACGCTCTTTTTTAGATTTCGGCCCGGCTTTTGCCGGACTTTTTATTTTACTTGGCGCAGTTTTGGTTCTCGTTTATTTTTTTCAAGGGAAGAAAAAGATTATTATTTTCGCTTCTCTTTTGTTCTTCTCAACAGGTCTTGGAATTTTCAGATATGATATCAGTTCAAACAGTAGAGAGAATATATTTTTTGAAAGTAACATTGATCAAGCAATTAGTTTTAAAGGTATTGTTTCCGATGAGCCTGACTACAGAGAAGACAATACAAGGTATATTATTGAGGTAGGTGACGGGGTGAGAATACTTGTTTATGGAGAGCGTTACCCGGAATTTAATTATGGCGATGAAGTCGGGGTCAAGGGTAAATTAAAAAAACCTGAGAATTTCTCAGGGGATTTTAATTGGCCTCTTTATCTGGCTAAGGACAATATTTTTTATGAGATGTTTTATCCGAAGATGGAACTTATTTCATCTGGAAATGGTTTTATATTGAAAGAGGGCTTGTTCGCCGTAAAGAGAAGATTTTTGCAAAATATTTCACGGGTTATCCCTTCTCCTCATTCAGCTCTCCTTGGCGGATTGGTCGTAGGTTCAAAAGAGGCTATGGGAAAAGAACTTCTGGATGATTTTCGTAAGACGGGTGTTATCCATATCGTGGTTTTATCCGGATACAATGTGACGATAGTCGTCCTTTCAATGATGAGAATATTCTCTTTTCTTCCTCAGGTTTTTGGTATCGCGCTTGGGTCGTTTGGAATAATATTATTTGCTCTTTTGACAGGCGCTTCGGCAACCATTGTGCGCTCTTCAATAATGGCGCTTATTGTTGTTTTGGCGAAAACTACAGGCAGGATTTATAATATTACAATAGCTCTTTTTATCGCCGGTTTTTTGATGATCTTTCATAACCCGAAGATTCTTGTATTTGATCCGTCTTTTCAGCTTTCTTTTCTCGCAACTGTCGGGCTTATCTATTTTTCCCCGTTTTTTGAGAGAAAGTTTAAATTTATCCCGGAGAAGTGGAATATCCGCGAGGTCGCTATTGCCACTTTAGCTACTCAAATTTTTGTCTTGCCGTTTTTGCTGTATAAGATCGGGGAAATATCTATCGTTTCTTTGCCGGTGAATCTTCTTATTCTTATCTTTGTACCGGTTACTATGTTTTTCGGGTTTTTGGCCGGGTTTTTTGGCTTTCTGGGTATAATTATTTCTACGCCATTTGCTTGGGTTACTTATCTTCTCTTGGAATACGAGCTCAAGGTGGTGGATATTTTCAGCTCTATCCCATTTGCATCAATTAAGCTTCAGGTTCCTTTGTGGATAATGTTTCTTATTTATGTTATATATGCTTTTATTATATTTAAATTTATTTTTGGCAGGCAGGTTTTAAAAGAGAGTGATTTTGATATAATTGATGATATATGATTAAGACTCATAATTTTAGAAAAATTATTATATTAAGCGGAGATTTGATTCTTTTGTTTTTTTCATTCTTTTTAACTTTTTTTTTGAGGTCTTTGGAATTTCCTTCTTCTACTGTTATAAGTACAAACGCTATGCCGATGATCATGTTGTACATAATATGGATTATCATATTTTTTATCGCGGGATTGTATGAGATTGAGAAGTTTATTTCGTTTAATGATTTAAGGAATCGTTTTTTGAAGACAATGCTTGCCGTTGGCATTATTTCAGTTTTGGTATTTTATACTGTTCCAATCTGGGGGATAACGCCTAAAACAATCTTATTGATAAATTTGCTTATAGTCACTGGTCTTATGTGGCTATGGAGAAAGTTCTTTTTTAATAATGTGGTTAAAAGTTCCAAGATAAATGTTATTTTTTTCGGGTCATCAAAAGAGATTGAAGATTTTGCCGGTTTTATAAATGACCGACCACAACTTGCTTATCAAGTATTGGATATATTTGACGAGGATAAAAGCAAAGAGATTGATATTGAGAGATATGTTAAAGAACATAATGTTGAAGTTATAGCTGTTTCTGATGATATGAGGCAAGATGACAGTTTGATATCTGTTTTTTACAATATAATACCGCTAGGCGTGGCTATAGTTGATTTTAGTAATTTTTATGAATCTGTGACCGGGAAAGTCCCTGTTTCCGTGATAGGCAAAGCTTGGTTTCTTGAGAATCTTGTTGAAATAAATAAACGAGAATACGAGAATATAAAAAGGGTTATTGATTTGGCATTGTCTGTGTTTGTAGGTATTGTCTTTTTATTTTTTCTTCCTTTTGCCGCTTTTTTTATAAAAATTACAAGTCGCGGAGATGTGTTTTATAAGCAGAATAGAATAGGTAAAAACGGAAAAATTTTTCATATTATAAAGTTCAGGTCAATGGTTTCTGGCGCAGAAAAGAATGGAGCGGAGTGGTCTAAGAAAAATGATGATAGGATTACTTATTTTGGGAGAATATTAAGGGGTTCAAGGATAGATGAATTGCCTCAGGTCTGGAATGTTATTCGCGGGGACATTTCTTTTTTCGGTCCAAGGCCGGAGAGGCCGGAATTTGTAAAAGAGCTTTCTTTGAAATTGCCTCATTATAAAATGAGACACCTTGTAAAGCCCGGGCTTACCGGCTGGGCGCAGATAAATTTTCCTTACGGATCTTCTATTGAGGATGCGTTGGAAAAATTGCAGTATGATTTATTTTATATAAAAAATCGCTCTCTGGCCCTTGATGTGTCTATTGCTTTAAAAACATTAAAGACAATCATCTCTAATGAAGGAAGATAGAAAAAAAAAGATAATATATCTTATTACAAAGTCATCTTGGGGAGGGGCGACAAGATATGTGTTTGATTTGGCCACCAGTCTGCCAAAAGATGATTTTGAAGTGATGGTTTTATCAGGAGGAGGAGGAATACTTAATGAAAAACTTAAATACGCTGGCATAAAAACAGTATCAATAGAAAAACTTTCGCGAGATATAAATTTATTTGCGGAGATTAAGGTTTTCTTTAGTCTTTTGAAATTATTTAGAAAAGAGAGGCCAGATGTAGTGCACTTAAATAGTTCTAAGGCCGGTGGGCTTGGCGTTCTCTCAGCAAAAATTGCCGGTGTTCGTAATATAATTTTTACAGCTCATGGTTGGGCTTTTAATGAAGATCGTCCTTTTTGGCAAAAGACTCTGATAAAAATATTTGTTTGGGTGACCCTTCTTTTAGCGGATAATATAATCTGTGTTTCAGAAGCTACAAAGGAAAATATAAAAAATTTTCCTTTTGTATATAGAAAGACACGAGTTATCTATAATGGGATTCCAGATTTTGATCTTTTAGAGAAAAATGAAGCGAGGACCGCTTTAAAAAATATTTCTATGATTGATTTGCCAAGCGAAGCAATATGGATTGGGACGCTTTCTGAACTTCATAAAAATAAAGGTTTAGAATATGCAATTAAAGCCATTTCTTTATTAAGGGATTACCCGATAGTTTTTTTGATAATAGGCGGGGGTGAATTGAAGATCAATCTTGAGGAAATGATAAAGAAAGAGAAGTTAGAGCAAAAAGTTATTCTTTTGGGGTTTATTGATAATGCGAAAAGATATCTTAAGGCTTTTGATATTTTTCTTTTATCCTCAATCACTGAGGCATTTCCTTATTCTATTATTGAAGCGGGTTTTGTCGGTCTTCCGGTAGTGTCTTCTTCTGTCGGCGGCGTGCGAGATGTAATTTCAAGCGATTGCGGTGTTTTAGTAAAGCCGGCTGATTATAACTCTATAAAGATTGAATTGGAAAGTTTATTGAAAGATAAAGAAAAGAGAGAAAAATTAGGCGTTAACTTAAAGCAGAAAATAGAAAATAGTTTCTCTTTTAAAAGTATGATAACTCAAACGACCGGGTTATATCTGTAGTCTTGCGTGAAATATCATTACTTTTACACATAAGGCATTTGCGAGATGATTTGTGAGTAGTATAATTAAGTTAAATGATTGGAAGTTTAAATTTAATTAAAGACTGCAGAAATTATAGAGTTAAGTTATGGCAATGCCCTCAGTTCTTATTTTTGATAATGGGATTATTCATAATCCTATCTATTATTTCTACATATTATTTGGCTCAATATTATGTAGAGCCTGAAATAGTCGCGCTTATAGTCTTAATTATAACCGCGGTTCTTTTTGTAATAAGCTACGTTATAGTTTATTCTTTTGAACAGGTAGTAATAGCGTCTCAGACAAAATCGGAATTTGTTAATATTATGTCTCATGAACTAAGGAGCCCGCTTTCTGCAATGAAGTGGCAGCTTAATTTAATACAGCGATTAAAGCCAAACGGCGAAGAGATACTTCCTATGCTTTCAATGCTGGAAGAGAAGAATGAGGAAATGATTAAGCTTTCCAATAAACTTTTGGAGATAGATCAGATTGAGGGCAATGGTCTTGTATTAAAACCGGTTTCTTTTTCTTTAAATAAAACGATTGAGACTGTCTTGAAAGAACAAGAAGGTTTTGCTTATATAAAAGACATTACTCTTGTTAAAAATCTATCAGGCGAACCCATTTTCGTGTTTGCCGATGACAGGAAGGTAAAAGATGTTTTAGGCCATCTGATAGACAATGCTATTCGTTATAGTTTTAAAAAGGGTAATGTCGTAATATCAATAGAAAAGGTTTCGGGATTTGCCAAGTGCTCTATCACTGATAATGGTATAGGAATATCATCTGTTGATGCTAAGAAGATATTTACAAAATTTTTTAGAAATCAAAGCATCGTCAGCTATCAGACAAGAGGCACCGGCATAGGATTATTTATAGCCAAGGCTGTCATTGAAGCTTCCGGAGGAAAGATAGGTTTTGAGAGCATAGAAGGCCGCGGCTCTACATTCTGGTTTATGCTTCCTCTTTCTTCGGAAAAGAAGGCTTAATGCTGATGTTAAATTGCGCTTTGTAATTTCTTATGGAGAAAAAGAAAAAAATACTTTTTATAGAAGACGAACGGCGTTTTCAGGAGATGCTTGAAACTATTTTTAAGGCTGAGGGCTTTGAAACTTTTTCCGCTTTTAATGGCGTTGACGGAGTAAGGATGGCGGAAGAAGAAAAGCCGGATATTATACTTTCTGACTTAGTTTTGCCTAAAAAAGACGGATTTAATGTAATTAATGAATTGAAAAATAATCCTAATATTTCCAATATTCCTATAATTATTCTCACAAACTTGGAAGAAAATCAGAATGTTGAAAAAGTTATTTCTTCCGGCGCCAATATGTATCTGGTGAAAGCAAATTATACACTTGATGATATTGTAGCCAAAGTAAAAGATACTCTAAAAATTAACAATAAAGAAAAAAATGAGAGTTGAACAGGAACAACTCAAAGCCTTTTTGCTTGATTCAAGCTTGGTGAATAGCAGTGACATTGATGAAGCGGAAAAGAAGGCAAAGAAGACAAAAAAAAGTTTGCGAGATGTTCTATTAAGCGACGGGAAAGTGAATGAAGATGACTTAATACATCTTGAGGCATATATACTCGGTATTCCGTTTGTAAACTTGAAGAATGAAAAGATAAGCTTTGACGTCTTAAGCATGATCCCTGAGCCGATAGCGAGGACTCATAATATAGTCGCTTTTAAAGCTTATGACGGATCACTGGAGGTGGCAATGCTTGATCCTGAAGACCTTGAGACGATAGATTTTATAAAGAAAAAATCAAGTTTAAAGATACTACCAAGACTTACCACACCTGATTCTATCAAATATGCGTTATCTCAGTATCAAAGGAGTTTGAGTGCTGAATTTAGCGATATTATAAAAAAAGAATCAGGATCTATAAAAATCATTTCTGACGAGATTGGCGGAGAAGAAAAAGTTGAAGAATTAAAAAAACTCGGAGAAGATCTTCCCGTTGTGAAGATTGTGGATACTCTTCTTCGTCATGCCATACTTGAGCGGGGAAGCGATATTCATATTGAACCGACTGATAAAGATGTTATTGTCCGTTATAGAATTGACGGTGTTTTGCATGATGCCATGGTTTTGCCAAAAAGCGCCGCTGATGGAATCGTCGCTCGTATTAAGATTCTCTCAAGCTTGAGGCTTGATGAGAAGCGTTTGCCTCAAGACGGCAGATTTAAGATTGAGACTCCTGAAGAAAGAGTGGCTTTCAGAGTGTCTGTTTTGCCGGTTTATAACGGGGAAAAAGTCGTACTGAGGCTTTTGCATGAAGGAGCGAAAGGTTTTTCTTTGGAAGCTTTAGGTTTCTCGGAGAGCCAGATTGATAAAGTGCAGAAAACGATAAAAAAGCCAAACGGCATGATTCTTGTAACGGGCCCTACCGGCTCTGGAAAAACAACAACTCTTTATACTGTTCTTGATATATTGAATAAACCAGGGGTGAATATATCTACTGTTGAAGACCCTATTGAATATCAAATGCAAAGGATTAATCAAAGCCAAGTCAGGCCTGAAATAGGATTTTCTTTCTCAAACGGATTAAGGTCTCTTTTGAGGCAAGACCCTGATATTATAATGGTCGGCGAGATTAGAGATAATGAAACGGCATCTTTGGCAATAAATGCCTCATTGACCGGCCATCTTGTCTTATCAACGCTTCACACTAATTCAGCGGCTGGCTCCATCCCGAGGCTTCTTGATATGAAAGTGGAACCGTTCCTTTTAGTGTCAACATTAAATATGGCTGTTGCTCAGCGTCTTGTCAGGAAATTATCCAAAACAAAAGAAAAATATTTTCTAAACAAAGATCAATTGAAGGATTTAGGCGACGTGGTTGATTTGGATAGAATGTTAGAAATTTTAAAGGATGAAAAAGTCATAGAGCCGAATATTTCTTTTGACAAAATACCATTTTATAAGACGAAACAGACAAAAGATTCTCCTGACGGGTATTTTGACAGAATCGGAATACATGAAGTGCTTGAAGTGACAGAAACTATAAAAAATTTGGTTATGAAAGACGCCACTTCTGATGAAATTGAAAATCAAGCGAAAAAAGAGGGGATGATAACGATGCTTGAAGATGGTATTATAAAAGCAGTCCAAGGAATTACCACCATTGAAGAAGTCCTGAGAGTTACCAGCGAGTAATAACAGCAATAATTTATGAAATTCAAATATAAAGCGAAAAAAATAACCGGTGAGGAAACGGAGGGAGAACTTGATGCAAAAGACAGGTTTGAGCTTGCTAAGGATTTGAAAGCCGAAGGTTATATGCTTACTTCATATAAAGAAGAAAAAGAAGCGAAGCCTTTTTTGTCTTTTTCGTTTTTAAGTATTGTGCCTGCGTCGGAGAAAATGGTCTTTGCAAGAAATTTGTCCGTTATGATAAGCGCCGGACTTTCTGTGACAAGGGCTTTGTCTATTATCGTAAAACAGACTAAAAATAATAAATTCAAAGAAACAGTTGAGTCATTAAAAAATAATATACAGAAAGGTAAATCCATATCAGAGTCAATGGCGCTATTCCCGAAGATTTTTTCAAGCCTTTTTGTCGCGATGGTAAAAATGGGAGAAGAGTCGGGCAAATTAAGCGAAGCGCTTGAGATTATAGGGATACAGCTTGAGAGGGATTGGACTCTAAAAAAGAAGATTAAGGGAGCGATGATTTACCCTGTGATCGTGGTAATTGCGCTTATAATAATAGGGATTCTCCTTTTGGTTTTTGTCGTTCCTACTTTGGTTTCTACCTTTTCAGAGCTTAAAATAGAACTTCCTTTAAGCACTAGAATGATTATCGGTTTAAGTAATTTTTTAATAAATAATTCCTTAATTACAATTATATTTTCCGCCGCCTTTTTTTCTCTGATGACTTGGTTATTAAGACTGCCGAAAGGAAAGAGACTTTTTGAATATGTATTGCTTAGAGTCCCAATTATATCTCCTTTAGTGAAAAAAATTAACTCTGCGCGCACAGCAAGAACGCTTTCTTCTTTGACGGGGTCCGGAGTTAAGATAATAGAAGCGCTTGATATAACGATTGATGTTATCCAAAATTCTTATTATAAAGAAGTTATTTCAAAGGCTAAGATAGAAATTCAAAAAGGCTCTCCTGTTTCAAAAGTCTTTCAAGAAAATGAGAATCTATACCCTGTGCTGGTGGGCGAGATGATGGCGGTTGGCGAAGAGACGGGAAAGTTTTCAGAAATGCTTGAGAGAGTCGCTGATTTTTATGAAGAGGAGGTTAATAATACGACTAAGAATCTTTCAACCGTCATAGAACCGCTTTTGATGGTTGTTGTGGGCGCTGTCGTAGGCTTCTTTGCCGTATCAATGATATCGCCTATGTATTCTATGGCAGGAGGCTTATAAAAATATGAATAAAGGGTTTACTTTAATTGAATTTATTATAGTTATAGTCATTGTGTCTATATTAGCCAGTTTCGCTGTAATATCATTTGCTTCTTTTCGCAATAATCAGGCTTTAAGCAATACTATTTCGGATGCCGTTTCTATGATAAATGAAGCAAAGATTAATACCATTTCTTCAAAAGACGACTCTGCTTACGGGATTCATTTTGAAACAAATAGGGCGGTTTTATTTAAGGGGGCGGTTTTTTCGGAACCGAATCCTGACAATCGCAGTCTTCTTTTTTCTCCATTGATTGAAATTTCTTCAATTTCTTTAAATGGCGGAGGATCTGATATTATGTTTAAAAAACTTACGGGAAAGACAGAACAATATGGCACGATTATTTTTAGAGTTAAGTCCGATGTTGGCAATACAAAGACTGCAAATATTACGCAGAGCGGGTCTATTGATCAAAATTAATTATTAAAAAAAATGAGAGAAAATAAATTAAACGATCGCGGATTCGGATTGGTAGAGATTGTAATAGCTGTGGCTATTATCTCTTTCTCTGTTTTTAGCCTATTTTTTATTTTTGAGCTTTCTCTTAGAGCAGAGAGAAAGACTGCAAATAACATAAAAGCGTCATTTTTGCTTGAAGAGGGAATTGAAGCGGCCAAAATTATGCGTGATACTGGCTGGGGCACCAGTCTTGGCGCGCTCTCTTCAGGATTGGATTATTACCTTGTCTTTGATGGGTTAAATTGGCAAGTGTCTATTATCCCGAGTCTTATAGACGGTTTTTTTGAAAGAAAATTTATCATTGAAGATGTTTTGCGTGATGCCAATGACGATATATCGGAGTTCGGCACAATTGACCCGGATACCAAGAATGTGATTTTTTATGTTTCTTGGCAAGAAAGAGGCGCCACTACCACAAGCTTCGTTTCATCATACATTACAAATATTTTCAATAATTAAATTTTAAAATTAATGATGAGTAATAGATTAAAATTTAAGTCTTATATAGCCGGATTTACTCTTATTGAGATGGTTATTTATATCGCCATTCTATCTGTTATCGTTGTTTTGGTTATTTCATCTGTTTTAGCTATGTCTAAGTCATTGAGCAGTATTAATACATCAAGAAAGATTAATAATTTCGCAGAGACATCTTTAGAGAGGCTTGTCAGGGAGATAAGATTTGCAAGTAGCGTAGATACCTTGGGCAGTACATTCGGAGTTAATCCGGGTATTTTAAAACTGAATACTATAGATCCTATAAGCGAATCACCGACTACTGTTGAGTTCTATATTGATGGGACAGATCTTATGATTAAAGAAGGCGCAGGGGTAGCTGAAGATATAACTCCTTCATCGCTTTCTGTTACGAATCTGATTTTTCATGATATTGTTGTTCCCGGAATTTCTGAGTCAATAAAAATAGAAATTGAAGTAAATGGAATCAGTCTTTTTGGCAATAAGGTGGAAAAATTTTATAATACCGCAGTATTGAAGAGAAGTTATTGATTAGCCAGTAGTTATTAGCCATTAGTTAATAGAAATATATATGAGATTTTTGAAAAAACTATTCATAAAGCAATATACTTTAGACCTTAATAACGGTCAGGCCGGTCTTACTGTTGTTGTTTTATTTCTTTTTATTTCTATTGGACTTATAGCCGGAGCCTCTTCGCTTGCGTCAAAGGATGTAAAGGCAGGAAAGGTCTTTTCAAATTCTAAGAAAAGTTATTTTTTGGCTGAGTCAGGTGTTGAAGATGTGGTATACAGGATAAAAAGAGGGAAGAATGTTTCATCATCCGGGTCTATATTTACTCCAGACGGGCAAGTTAATATTATCGTTTCAAGTCCATTAGGGGGCAATAAAGAAATAGTCGCAACTGCTGATATTTTAGGATATGTGAGGAAAATAAAAGCTGTTCTTTCTTCTGCGTATGGCTTTGAATTTTTCTACGGCGTAGAGGTGGGTGAAGGGGGATTAGAGATGGATGAGAATTCCGCTGTTATAGGTAATATTTATTCAAATGGTTCGGTTACAGGCGAAAATGGATCAAAAATATCCGGTGATGCGATTGTAGCGACCAATATAGAAGAGAGCGGTCAGGTAAAATCAGCGGTCTGCAACCAGGACCAGCTTTTTGGTCAAGTTAACCCCGTGGTAGATATGGCCCAAAGTTTTATCGCGCCACAGACCGGTAAGCTCGCTAAAATCAGCATTTATATTAAAAAAGTAAGCAACCCGTCAAACAGAACCATAAGGATAACCGGTGACAGTAGCGGATCGCCGGATGAAAATAATGTGTTTGCCAGCGCGACCCTTTCTGCCAGTTTGGTAACTACGGAGTACGGATGGATTGATGTCGTCTTTCTATCTCCCCCAATGCTAGTGAACGGAAATACTTATTGGATTGTTTTTGATGCCAGCAGGAGTTCAACTAAGTATTGGTATTGGTGTTCTGATTCTAATAATGGTTATGGCAATGGTATTGGCAAATACAGCGAGGATTGGGACAATGATCCATGGACGCAAATCACAGGCGATCTGAATTTCAGGACTTATTGGGGGTCTGGCATTAATTTTATAGATAATATTATTGTGACAGGCGACGCTAAATCTAATACTATAACGAACTCAAAGATTTGCGGTGATGCTTATTATCAATCCATTGATTCAGCTTCTTTGGATTTTTTAAATAGTCCGTCAAGTCCGACTTGTTTGAATCCATTAACTCCCGGTATCGGCTATTTAGTATCTTCTGATCAACCATATCAAGGCATGCCTATTTCTGATGCGAATATTGAGAGCTGGAAGACTGATGCGAGTGTCGGCGGACAAGTCATTGGGGATCTTTCTGTCATTTCTAATATATCTCTTGGACCGAAAGAGATTACGGGAAATCTTATGATGACATCCAATAATAAAATACTGACAATTACCGGAACAGTGTATGTTCATGGCTATATTGATATTGCAAATGGGTCAACTATTCAATGTGATCCTTCTTATGGCGCGAATTCTTGCATTGTTATTGCTGACAGCTGGATTCATACAGAAAATAACAGTAATTTTCGCGGATCAGGCGAGACGGGTAGTTATTTGATGATGCTAACGACTTCAAATTGCGATGGCACGTCGGGGATAGGATGTACTCATCACAATGGCGCGGTTGATATACATAACAATGCATCTGGTGTCATTTTCTACGCTCAAAACGGTATGATAAATTTGCATAATGGCGTCAATGTTACGGAAATTATCGCTTATAAACTCAGGCTTGATAATACTGCCGTGGTTACTTACGAACAAGGTTTGGCTGACTTGAATTTTTCAGCCGGACCTTCCGGCGCCTGGGATATTGTTAACTGGAGGGAGGTGGAATAACTTTATTTATTTTATTATAATGAAATAAATGAAGATTTTAGAAGAAAAACGACTAAATATTTTTTTAGATAAGCTCGGAAAACAGGCGCAATTATTTGATGTTCGTGAAAGTATTTTGCCTCCGAAGCGATATTTTTTTCCTTCAAGAGAGATAACTTTTACATTTGATAAAAAAAGTAAAAGTCTCTCAAGCCAAAAGGCGCCTAAAGATTTTATTCTTTTTGGAATTTCACTTAAGGACTTAGAGGCTATTACTTATCTTGATGAGATAATGCAAAAGCCGGCGCGGGATGATTTTTATTTTAACAAAAGAGACAAATCAATTTTAATAGGCTTGACTGGGAAAGAATTCAATGTTGCTCCAGGGGGAGATATTATCTTGAGGAAATTAAAGAACGATGAGTATGAAGTCGTTGTCGTAACAAAAAAAGGGGAGAAGTTTTTAAAGAGATTGGATTTTCCTTTTACTTGCCTGCCGGCAGGTAAGGAAGAAAAAGATAGAGTTGAATATAAAATTTCTAAGAGCAAGACGATGGTAGAGCTTCATGGACTTTTGTCCGACCCTGAGCTTCTCCATGATGCTGTGAAGTGGTCTTGGCAAGGTTACCCGGAGATTTGGGATAAGCTGGCGGGGGAATGCCTTAATTGCGGGATCTGCACTTATGTTTGCCCACTTTGCCATTGTTTTTCTGTAGAAGATGAAATGGATCTTTCCGGAGACGAATGTAGGCGTTGTCGTAAGTGGGATGCTTGCACTCTGCCCGAGTTCGCTAAGGTTGCCGGAGGAATAGGGCGACCGGGGCATAGTTTTCATAAAGGAGTGAAAGAGAGGTATTATAATTGGTTTTATCATAAATTTGTGAGAGGTTATCTTGAATTTGGCAAATCCCAGTGTGTCACCTGTGGTAGATGTAAGAAATATTGTCCGGCGCGGATTGATATAGAGGAAGTTCTTTTGGAGATAATGAATAGGTTTAAAAAAATTAAAAATTAAATTCACAAGATTTTTATCCGTTTTCATCTTAAATAAATAATAATTATGCAAAATATTTACGAGCCGATACCGGTAAAAATTCAAAAAATTGAAATATATTCAGGTGACGTTAAGCTTTTCCGTATGGCTAAGTTAGATGGAAGCCCTTTCCCTTTAAATCAAAATGGACTCGTATTTGTGCCGGGTCAATTTGTGCTCGCTGGTTTGTGGGGGTATGGAGAGTCGCCGTTTGGTCCGGCTTCTCACCCAAATGATTCTTCGTGTATAGAGGTTGTTGTTAGAAAAGTCGGCCAAGTTACAAGCGCTTTGCACTCTCTTGAAGAGGGAGATGAACTGACACTAAGAGGACCTTATGGCAATGGGTATCCGATAGATTTTTTTCGCGAGAAAGATGTTATCTTAATAACAGGCGGCTGTGGTATTCCGCCAATAGCTTCGCTTGTTGAATATATTATTTCAAATAGGAGCGATTTTGGAGAAGTTAATCTTCTATATGGCGCCACTACTCCGGAAGATCTTTTAATGAAGGAAAGGATGAATGAATGGAAGAGGAGGATAAATGTTACTTTGACTGTTGATAAGCCGGCTTGTAATTGGGACGGTAATACCGGTTTTGTGACTGATTGCTTGGAACACCTGAAGATAAATTCGGCTAACACAGTGGTTGCGATGTGTGGGCCTGGTCCGATGGTTGACGCCATAGAGAACTTACTTAATCCAATGGGCATACCTGATAGGAGAATTTTCGTAAGTATGGAGAGAAAGATGCAGTGCGGGGTAGGCCGGTGTCAGCATTGTGTCTGCGGGGATAAATATGTATGCGTTGACGGACCAGTATTCAATTTAGATGAGATAGATAAAGCGTGGGATAAATGATGTAGGAAAGCGTTGGAATCAAAAATCTTAATTTCCTTAAGAACGGTCATAGAGGGAAATTCTACAGAAATTAAGTTTTTGTTTCCAACTTAATATATATGAAAAATTTAGCAAAACCAAAAATAGCCATATACGACTTCACCGACTGCGAAGGATGTGAAGTAAAACTCGTTTCTATTAAAGAGAAGCTTTTGGATCTGGAGAAGAGATTTAATATCGTGAATTGGAGGCTAGGTCAAGAGCATTTTGAAGACGGTCCATATGACGTCACTATTATAGAAGGAACACCTGTCACCAAAGACGAGATTGACCTTCTTGTAGAGCTCCGCGAAAAATCAAAAGTGATTGTCGCTTTGGGCGCGTGCGCTTCTATAGCCGGCATACCGGGGATAATGGATAAAAAAGATAGAGAAAAATGGTATAAGAAAATTTATGGTGAAGGGTATAAGCCTAAAGGGATTGATGCACTCCCTCTTTCAGCTTATGTGAAGGTTGATTATATGATACATGGTTGTCCTGTAGAAGAAGACGAAATAATGAGAGCTCTTGAAGAGCTGTTAGCCGGGAAGACCCCCCGTTATCATGGTTACTCGGTTTGCTTTGAATGTAAGGAAAGAGAGAATCCTTGTCGTTTACTTGAAGATAAGATATGCTTTGGTCCTATAACTCAAGGTGGGTGTAAGGCGGTGTGCATCTCCGGAGGAAGCCCTTGTTATGGATGTTTTGGCCCCAGGGAAGAGGCTAATATACCGGCACTGGTAAAGATATTAAAGAAGTTTGCCGCCAATAAAGAGATAGATAGGCATCTTTCTATGTTTTTTAACAAGATTAAAGAATATAGAGAAGTGTTTGAAAAAGAAATGAAGAAAAAGAAAAATGGAAAATAAATTTAAAAATAAGAGAGTTGTCGTGATGGGCTTGGGGGGGTATGGAGACGGCAGCGGCATATCTGCCGCTTTGTTTTTTGCGCGGGTCGGCGCCCGTGTCCTCGTGACAGATCTTAAGAAAGAAGAAGATCTAAGACATCAGATTAAAAAATTGAATAAGTTTAAGAATATACAATACTTTTTTGGTGGACATAGGGAAAAGGATTTCCAGAGGGCGGATCTGATTTTTCAAAATCCCTCAGTTCCTGATTCTTCGGTTTATCTTAAAATTGCCAGAGAAAATAATATCCCTATCATCAATGACTGGAGTCTATTTTTAGATAACAATGACAATTTCCTTATAGGCGTTACTGGGAGTAAGGGCAAGAGTACGACCACTTCTTTAGTTTACGAATTTATTAAAAAGAAGAATAAGGCTATTCTTTGCGGAAATATAGGTGTTTCTCCGCTTAAGTATATGGATAAGATAAAAAAAGAAGATGTTGTTGTGGCGGAATTCTCAAGCTGGCTTTTAAGAGGTCTTTTGCCGGCAAAGAAGAGTCCTAATATTGCGGTTATTACTAATCTAAAGTCAGACCATCTTGATAAGTATAAGAGTTTAGAGGATTACCATAATGATAAAAAGATTATTTTTAAATTTCAAGGACCGCAAGATTTCCTTATTCTAAATAAGGATGATAAAGAGTCTAAGAAAGCGGGCAAAGGTATAAAGAGCAGGATTTTTTGGTTTTCTAAAAAACATTTTAATGGTAAGGACGGTATTTTTATTGAAGGTAGAGACATTGTATTCAAGGTAGACGGAAAAGAAGAAAAAGTGGTGAAAATTAGCGACATCCAGGTTCCCGGCGATCATAACTTGGAGAATGTGCTAGCTGGAGTTTGTGCGGCAAAAATTTTCGGTGTGAAGAATAGTGATATTAGAATGGTCTTGCGAGATTTTAAGGGGGTTAAAGATAGGCTTGAGCTGGTGCGTGAAATAAAGGGCATAAAGTATTATAATGACACGACTGCGACGAATCCGGACGGAGCGGTGTCTGCCCTGAAGGCTTTCAAGGAGAAGAAGAAAAGAATAATTCTGATTGCCGGAGGAGTTGATAAAAATCTTGATTATAAAGAATTTGCGAAAACTATAAAAAAAGAAGTAAAAGAGTTAATCATTTTCCCTGGCACTGCCACAGATAAGCTTCTAAAAGAGATAAATGTGCACCACTCGGTGGTGCACAAAATGAAGGAGGCGGTGAGATTGGCGAGGAGTCTTTCCAAGAAAGGGGACATAGTGTTGCTTTCTCCGGGCGCGGCAAGCTTTGGTTTGTTTAAGAATGAATTTGACAGGGGCAAACAGTTTGTAAGAGAGGTAAGGAAGTTAAAGTAAAAAGATTACAACATTAAAAATGAAAAAAAATCTATTGGATAATATAAAAAGCGTTCACTTTATCGGTATAGGGGGTATCGGTGTCTCGGCTATTGCCAGGATGATGAAGAGGGAAGGGAAAGCGGTGAGCGGTTCGGATCTCCATGGCTCGGCGATCCTTGCCGATCTTAAGAAAGCGGGAATGAATATAAAGATAGGGCATAAATCCCCTAATCTTCCTGATAATACAGATTTAGTTGTCTATACCACAGCTATATCTCCCAACAACCCTGAACTTAAAAAGGCAAAGAAGATGGGGATTTTTGCCATAAGTTACCCTGAGATGCTCGGGTTTGTCTCCGGAGAAAAATACACCATTGCTGTCTCCGGTACGCACGGCAAGACGACAACCACAGCGATGATTGCCAAGGCGCTAAGTGATGCAAAAGTGGATCCTACTGTTGTCGTGGGGAGTATATTGAAAGAGGGCGGAAGTAATTTCGTTTTCGGAAAGTCAAAATATTTTCTCACGGAGGCGTGTGAGTATAGGCGCGCTTTTCTTAATCTTTCGCCGAAGATTATAGTTATCACAAATATTGATAAAGATCACTTGGATTATTATAAGGACCTACGAGACATTCAAAGCGCTTTTATTTCTCTTGTAAAAAAATTAGGTAAAGACGGGCATTTTGTTTGTGGTGTGTCAGGTAAAAATATGAAGCCGATTATCAATGAGGCAAAAAAGACGGGCTGTAAGATTGTTGATTATTCCAAAATATCAACTAGATTAAATCTCAAGGTGCCGGGGAATCATAATATAGATAACGCTAAAGCAGCTATGGCTGTGGCGCAGATATTGAAGGTGAAAAATCCTCTAATAGTGGAAGCACTTAATAATTTTAAAGGAACTTGGCGAAGATTTGAGTATAAGGGAAAAATTAATGGTGTTTCTATATATGATGATTATGCTCATCATCCGACAGAGATACAAACGACACTCAAAGGCGCTAGAGATTATTTCAAAAAGAAGAAAGTATGGGTCGTCTTCCAGCCTCATCTTTACTCTAGGACAAAATTACTTCTCACCGAATTTGCCAAGAGCTTCAATAGTGCCGATGAAGTTATAATTACCGATATTTACGCGGCGCGGGAGAAAAAAGATAAAACAATCAGCGGGAAAGATTTGGCGGAGAAAATCAGGAAATATAACAGGAATACCCAATATATCGGTCCTTTTGGTAAAATTGAAAAATTTTTGATTAAAAATGCTCAAAAAGGCGATGTTATTATCACTATCGGCGCGGGGGACGTTTTTAAAATAGGCGAAAGTTTGTTATTATTAAATTAAAGTAAAAATTTATTTAGAAAAATCGGGAAATCGGCGCCCTTAGCTCACGGACGAGATAGGGATTCGCCGGGAACCGATTTCCCGATTTTTTTATAAACGAATTTTATGTCTGAAAAGAATCTAGTAAAAAAAAGAGCCGATGAATATATTGCCAAGATTGAAGGGCACGGCTCTTTGGCTATTGATTGGCGGAAGGGGAAAGTGGAGCTTAATGTCCATGAGGGAGAGCGCTTGTTTGAAGGGATCTTGGTTGGAAGAACGGCCGATGAGATGCATTGGATCACCCCGAGGATTTGCGGTGTCTGCCCTATTGCCCATAACTTGGCTTCGCTTGCCGCCACTGAAGATGCTCTAGGGGTGGAGATTACAGAGACTGCGAAATTGCTTCGCCGGCTTATGCAGGTTGGACAAAATGTGCAGAGTCACGTACTCCACGCAGTCTTTTTGGCTTTGCCGGATTATATAGGGATAGATAGGATTACAGAGCTTGATTTTAAGGACCCGAAGAAATTTGAACTTGCACTTTCTCTTAAAGAGCTTGGAGATGAGATTGCTTATGTGGTGGCGGGACGCAATGTCCATCCTACGCGAACTACGGTGGGCGGTTTTCATAAAACGCCGACCAAAGAAGAGCTTAGCGGTTTATTGGAGAAAGTAAAAATAGCGATCCCGAAAGCGAAGGCACTGGCAGACTTCTTCGCTACTCTTGAATATCCTGAGCTGCAGGTTGATCTTGAACTTTTGGCTCAGAAAGATGGCAAAGTGCTTTCAAATAAAAGAGAATCTTTCAGTATTAAAGATTATAAGAAGAATATTGAAGAGGAGGTGAAGAAATATTCCACTGCCAAATTCGGTTCGTATAAGGGCAATGTTTATATGGTGGGCTCTCTGGCCCGACTTTATCATAAGAGTTTTTATGACAGAGACATTTCTTTTTTCGGGCTAGACTTTAAAAATCCGTATCACAATAATTTGGCACAAGTCATAGAGACGCTTTTTGAACTTGAAGAAGCGGTTTCTATCTTAGGGAAGTTATTGAAAAAAGATATTGACGATAGGGTAGCCTCTCCTTCGAAGAATCCATCTCTTGTTGGTATAGGCGCGGTAGAGGCGCCACGAGGAGGTCTTTATAATGAAGTTCATTTTGATAAAGATGGCATTATAAAATACGCTAACATTATTACGCCGACAGTGCAGAACCTCACTTCTATGGAAAATACCGCTGAGGCCTTGTTAGCTCAGCATAGCGAGAAGTCTCACGAAGAGCTTGAACACCTGATGGAGATGTTAATTCGCGCCTATGATCCTTGCATCACTTGCTCCGTGCATTAAAAATAAAGGTCCCTCTTTCCTTGCTCTATAGCTTTTAGCCTCTTTTTGGTTTCTTTTTTTATATTTTCATTCGGGATCTGCTCTAAATATCTAACCATCAATTTCTCTCCTTCTGTTCTAACTTCACTCTGAGCGTAATCTTCAAGATATTCTTTGAAAGTTAAGATGGCGTTTGGCCTGCAGAAGTTCTGGATATCGCCGGGCTTGGCCAAGTCCATAAAAGCTTTTCCCGTGCGTTTTTTTCTGTAGCAGGCGGTGCAGAAACTAGGCAATAGATCTTGTCTAATGGCGCTTATTAGGAATTGATTAATATCTCTGTGGTCGCCCAACTCAAATTGTTTTAATCTATTTTCTTTTTCACTGTAGCCACCAGGGGTTGTTATGGAGCCGGAACTTGCTTGGGAAATACCTATTTCAAATGCTTTAGATCGTATTTCTGGCGTCTCTCTTGTTGAGATAATAATGCCGGTGTAAGGTACTGCCATTCTAAGGATGGCTATTATCTTCAGAAAATCATCATTATTAACCTTATAAGGAGTTTTCATCTTGACGGTTGGGGCCGGTTGGAAGCGAGGAACAGAAAAGGTATGCGGTCCGACGCCGTATTTCTTGTCTAAATACTTGGCGTGTGACAATAAGCTTAAAACTTCAAATTTATAGTTATAAAGCCCGAATAGGACGCCTAGTCCAACATCATCAATCCCCGCTTCAAATGCTTTGTCGTGAGCAAAGAGCTGTCTTTCGTAGTTAGCTTTTGGTCCGTCGTGCATTTTGTCATAGGTTTCGCGGTGATAAGTTTCTTGAAATAGCTGGTATGTCCCTATGCCGATTTTTTTTAATTTTTTATAATCCTCTACTGAGGTAGCCGCTATGTTAACATTTACTCTCCTTATCTCCCCGTTTTTTGATTTAGTTTTATAAATAGTATCTATAGCATTAACGACATCTTCTATTTTGTTGAGGGGGTGTTCCCCGAATTCCAAGAGAAGTCTCTTGTGTCCCATATCTAAGAGGACTTTTACTTCTTGCTCAATCTCTTTTGTAGAAAGCTTTTTCCGCTCGTCAGTATTGCGTCTGTGGAAACCGCAATACTCGCAGTCGTTTATACAAAAGCTTGATATGTAAAGAGGAGCAAAGAGAACTAATCTCTCACCGTAGATATCTTGTTTTATCTGGCCAGCCGTCTTGTGCATTTCAGTCACAAGTTTCTTATCTTTTGTATTTAGAAGACAAGCGACATCTTTGAGATTTAAGCCTTTTTTCTTTGAAGCTTTTTTCAGTATTTTTAATACGGTATTCTTTTCGGGTTCTAATACGGTTTTTAGCAAGTTTAAAATTTTCTTTTCGTTTATTATTTCTGTAACTTTTGTCATATGTTATTATCTAGCGGATAATCCACTTCTTATCTCGTCTTCAATCATCTGGTAGCTGTCTTCTTCTCCGGAGAATAGAGCATATTTCTCCCAAGATTCCTCGGGGAGGCTCTTCTTGCCTGGATATATTTTATAATCCTCTCTATATTTAGCCGGTGTCAGATTAAACATTATTGAATTGCCTCCAGATTGAAGACCCTTTTTCCTTCCTTCTTTGTCTAATGTTTCAAGAGAACTTGCCACCACTATTCTTGAGCGAGGCATAACAAGGCGAGAGACAGCTATCATTTTTAAAGCCATTTCCATATCTCCTTTTTCCTCATCTTTAAGCGGAGTTTCTTTTGATGGTATAAATGGCCCCATTGATACCATGTTTACTTTAAAATCTTTCATAAAGATTATGTCATTAGCTAAATCACTTATAGTCTGCCCCGGCAGTCCTATGAGAGGACCGGAGGCTATGTAGTAACCCATCTCTTTCATCTTTTTCAGTAACTCAAATCTATTTTCTTTATTTCCTTTATTCACACCGCCCGGATGATACTTTTCATATAAGCTAGGATTAGTTGTCTCAAAGCGGAAAAGCACTCCGTCGGCGCCAGCCTTCTTGAATTTTTCATATGCTTCGGGAGATCTCTCTCCCACTGAAAGAAAGACGAAGACTCGGCATCTTTCTTTAATTCCTTTTACTATTCTCTCAATCTCCTCGTCTCTGTAGCCCAAGTCCATTCCTGACTGAAGCACTAGCATTTTATATCCCTTCTTGTTTACGGCTTCATCGGCTGTCGCTACCACCTCTTCAGGACTCATGCGGAACCTTGTTAAATTTCTATTCTCAGCTCTTACTCCGCAATACAAGCAATTATTCCCGCAGTAATTTGAGAATTCTATTATCCCATGAAGACAGATGAAATCTTTTAGGCTTGTCTTTCTTACGACATCCGCTTCGCTGAATAATGATTCTATTTCGTCTTTGTTATCAAGCGAGAGTAAATATTCTATCTCGTCTTTTTTAAGTTCCCCCTTTTTTGAGTTAAGAATGATTTCTTTGAATTTTTTAGATAATTTGTCTTCTCTTATCAGTCTGTGAGATTCCAAGAGGTCTATAATCTCTTTTGCATCTTTTTCATTTATCTTTTTTACTGCTAGTCCTACGGTAGCAAGAAGCCAGTCTCCCTTCTTCACGCCGGGGGTAGTAGAGATATTAACTTCTTTTATTCCATCATAGCGTTTTACAGAAGCAATATTTCCATCTATTTTTATGATTTTACCGGGGATAGTTAAGCACATTTTAATTAGTTATTCGCAGTTGCAAATATGTTCATGTTCGTGTGTGTGAGAATCTTCATGCTCGTGAGAAGGCATTGTCTTTATCATCTCAAGGATTTTCAGCGCTTCATCTTCAGGTAGCTTCTGGATAGCCAGGTCACCGTGGATTAGAAGATAGTCGCCCAAATTAACCCCTTTGTTTCTAAGGAGGCTGATATTGGCTCGGTGGGTGTGGTCCATGGACTCTACTTCTACCCACTCTCCATCTATCTTTATAACTTTACTTGGCGTGGCAAGGCACATAATAAAAGATTAAAATTTAAAAATCAAAATGGAAAATTATTATTCAAAACTTATGATTTTATTTTAACTCATTTTGATTTTTAGCGCCAATATAAAGAGGTTGACCACGTCGCTCCTGCCTGCCGGTAGGCAGGCGCGAGCGACGTGGTTGAATTTAAGAGGTATTTGGGTATAATAAGGATATTATTAATTTAACACGCTTTTAGCGCGATAATCATGAAAAAAGTAAAAATTTATTCAACGCCAACTTGTATGTATTGCAAGATGACTAAAGATTTTTTTGATGATAAAGGGGTAGAGTATACAGATGTAGATTTGTCCGTTGATTCAGCCGCTCGTGATGAGGTGGTGAAGAAGACTAATCAGATGAGCGTGCCGGTGATAGAGATCTCCGAAGAGGGGAAAGATCCAGAGTATGTTATCGGATTTGACCAAGCTCTCCTTTCTGATAAATTGGGAATAAAATAATAGAAATAGAGTATTAGTTTCAATGCCCCGGCTTAAGTCGGGGCATTGAATACATCCCCTCGTAGCTCAATGGATAGAGCAATCCCGTCCTAAGGGAGAGATGGAGGTTCGATTCCTTTCGAGGGGATATGAAAGACCGGGCCTATAGTTCAGTGGTAGAATACATCCATGGCATGGATGAGGTTGGAGTTCGATTCTCCATAGGTCCACCACTTCGCTCTCTCGTATACTCGAGAGCTACGCGGTGCTAGCACAAATGTTGAAGTTCAGATAAAATGTAAATAGCAAACAAGGCGAAGTGGTGTCCCGCGGAACCTTGGTGAAGTGGGATTATGTATTATGTTTATATTTTACAAAGCGAGAAAGATGCCAGTCGATATATTGGTGTTACCGAAGATTTAAAACGTCGTCTAGGTGAACATAACAATGGCAGTGCTCGCTACTCAAGCACGAAACGACCATATAAAATAGTTTGGTATTCAGCATTTACGGAAAAAGTTCGAGCGTATGAATTTGAAAAATATCTTAAGTCAAGCTCAGGTTATGCTTTTACAAAAAAACATTTAATATGAATCTTTGGTATTATTGAGAAAATTCACTACATAAGTCTCACTTACGTAACCTCCTAGAAACATATCGCAATAGATGATATTGTGGGGATAGTGTAATGGGCAGCGCAAAACCGACAATCGTCGTCGGTTCGGCAAGAAGTGGACCAAAAAGGTACCTGACCCCTTTAATCCTAAAAAAGCGTATGTCGCAAGGCGACATTTGCCAAGCGATTGATATGGATAGAAGTTATATGAGTGCGATTGAAAGCGGCAAGAAAAACATCACCTTGATTGTTTTAGAAAAATTGGCAAATGCGCTTGGTGTTTCGGTTGATGAGTTATTGAAATAATTATGAAACAAAAAATCATTTTATACATGGCGATAAGTTTGAACGGCATGATCGCTAAGAGCGACGACGACACAAGATGGATTTCAAAAGAGGAGTGGGACAATTATAGTTTGGCTGTGCGAACCGCCGGTAATCTTGTTGTTGGTCATCGTACTTATGGCATACTTACGAAACAGCCAGAATTTGCGGAATTCAAAGATGTAAAACTTGTCGTCGTCGCTCAAGAGGATTTCCAAACTTTAGTACAAAATCATTTAGTCGCTCATTCGCCAAAAGAAGCGTTAAAACTTTTGAGCGATTTTGAGCGAGTTGTTGTCGCAGGTGGTAGCATGCTTAACGCTTCTTTTGTTGAAGAAAATTTGGTTGATGAAATTTTTATCGATATTGAGCCGATAATTTTAAGTCAAGGTATCCCACTTTTCAGAGATAAAAATTTTGAGCGGAACCTAAAATTAGTCGGGCAAAAGCAAATAAGTGATAATGAGATACAGCTTCATTATGAAGTTTTGAAATAGTTATGGATATAAAAATTATTCTTACAATAATCGCCACGCTCATCGGAATTGTAGCTTTCTTCCCATATCTAAAAGATACTTTCTCGTTAAAAACAAAACCCCATGCTTATACTTGGCTTATTTGGGCAATTACTCAAGGGACGGCAGTTTTTGGAATTTGGTATGGAGGAGGTGGCTGGGGTGCGTTAAATTTAACAGTTGGCACACTTTTTGTTATTGCAGTTTTTCTTTTTTCGTTAAAATACGGAACAAAAAATATTACCAAAAGCGACACGGCTATTTTGATTGCCGCTCTATCCGCGATTGTAGTTTGGTGGCAATTAGATAAACCACTTATTTCTGTAATAATGGTTTCGGCGATTGATGTAATCGGTTATGTTCCAAGTTTCAGAAAATCATATCAAGAGCCGTGGAGCGAAACTTTGGTTTCTTGGATTTTATTTTCAGTATCAAATATTTTTGCGATATTGGCATTAAAAGAATACAATTTATTAACTGTGACTTATCTTGCCGCGATAACATCTGCCAATATCGCACTTTTTCTGTTTTGTTTTTTCAGAAGGCGGCTTGTCCCTAAACCTGTATTGTAATGACTGGCGGCGAAAAAATTTTGGGCTTCCCGCGAGGGCGCGGCGGAAGGGGGGTTTAAGGGGGGAATTCCGCCGCGCCCGAGCGTTCCGCCGGAGCGAAGCGGAGGCGGTCAGTTTCGTTCAAAAAAAGTTCGCGCAAAGTTTAGAATACACCACCAACATAAAAACAGCCATACGGCTGTTTTTATGTTGGTGGTGTGTCGTTATTTCAGAATAATTTTTAAGACTTCGTCCATATGTTTGACGAATTTGAATTTAAGTTCTCGTCTCGCTTCATCGGGAATGTCGGCTAAATTCTTTTCATTTTCTTTCGGCAGAATCATTGTTTTGACACCTGCCCTGTGGGCGGCAAGCGCTTTTTCTTTTATCCCGCCGATTTCCAAAATCTTCCCCGAAAGTGTTATTTCGCCGGTTAAAGCGATTTCTTTTTTTACTTTTCTTTTTGTCAGCGTCGAAGCCAGGGCGGCGGCGATGGCGATGCCGGCAGACGGCCCGTCTTTTGGGATGGCACCGGAAGGAACATGAATATGGATGTCGTTTTTGCGGTAAAAATCTTTTTCAAATTTAAGTTCGTGGCTTTTTGAACGGATGTAAGATAAAGCGGCCTTTGCCGATTCCTGCATTATTTCGCCAAGTTGCCCGGTTAAAATCAGGTTGCCTTTGCCAGGCATAAGAATGGTTTCAATAATTATGATTTCTCCGCCAGCTGGAGTCCATGCGAGGCCGGTTGCCGCGCCGATTTCGTCTTTTTCCTCACTCATTGTTATTTTAAATTCTTCGGGTCCTAAGTAATCAAAAAGATTGGTTTCTCTTACGGAGATTTTTTCCTTGGCGGTTCCTTCGGCGATTTTTTTGGCGGCTTTTCTGGCGATTTTTAAAAGTTGCCTTTCAAGATTTCTCACACCGGCTTCACGCGTGTATTTGCCGATGATTTTTTTAATAACTTCGTCATTTATCAAAAGTCGTTTTTCATCCAATCCGGATGAGGAAAGCGCGCGAGGGAGCAGAAATTTTTTGGCAATATGAAATTTTTCTTCGTCAGTGTAACCGGGAAATTCAATGATTTCCATCCTGTCGCGCAGGGCTGGCGGAACAGGATCAAGTATGTTGGCTGTGGTGATAAAAATAACTTCCGAAAGGTCAAACGGCGTTTCAAGATAATGATCGGAAAAAGCGTAGTTTTGTTCCTGGTCTAAAACTTCTAAAAGGGCGGCTCCCGGGTCGCCTCGGAAGTCAGCACCTATTTTGTCTATTTCATCGAGCATAAAAACCGGATTTTTCGTTTCGGCGGTTTTCATCCCCTGAATAATCCTGCCTGGCAATGCTCCTACATAAGTTCGCCGGTGTCCGCGGATTTCGGCTTCATCGCGGATACCACCAAGGGAAATTCTGACGAATTTTCGGCCGAGGGCACGGGCGATTGATTTACCAACGGAAGTTTTACCGGTCCCAGGAGGACCGACAAAGCACATAATCGTTCCTCGTCCTTTGCCTTTCGTCAGTTTTTGGACTGCCAGGTATTCCAGGATTCTTTCTTTTGTTTTTAAAAGTCCGTAATGATCTTCGTCTAAAATTTTTTTTGCCTTTTTAAAATCAATAACGGTTTTGCTTTTTTGAGACCATGGAAGCTCCGCCATCCAGTCAAGATATGCGCGAATGTATGGCGCTTCAGCGCTTAAAGTCGACATTGCCCTGAGCCGGCTTAATTCTTTAAGGGCTTTCTTCTCCGCGGTTTCTGACATTTTTACTTTTTTGATTTTTCTTTCAAGTTCCGAGTATTCCTCTTCTTCTTTGGTTATTCCGAGTTCTTTCTGAATCGCTTGGAGTTGTTCCTTTAAAATAAATTCTCTTTGTTCTTTGGTCATTTTTTTTTCCACTTCATGTTGAATTTTTTGTTCCGTTTCGGCAACATTTAATTCTTTTGCTAATTTTTCATTAAGAATTTCAAGCCGTTTTTTGACATCCGTGGTTTCCAGAAGCTCTAATTTTTCCGGAAAATCCAGTCTTATTGCCGAGGCGATAAGGTCGCTCATCCGGCCTGCCGGAATGTGGTCTTTCTGGATTTCGGAAACGATTAAAAGCGGAATAATTCCTTCAATTTGAATCAGTTTTTTTAATTGGTCAAAAACGCTTCTTGAAAGCGCTTCCAACTCAGTTGTTTCTTCAACTTTTACTTTAATGGGTTCAATCTCAGCTTTTTTAATTTCTTTTTCCTCAAAAAGGCGGAAAAGTTCAACTCTTTCCAATCCTTCAATGGCGATACCGATAATGGAAGGAGAAAGGTGCCAAAATTGAATAATACGGCTTTTAGTGGCAATGCGGCTCATTTCCCCGTTTTTTTTGAAAGCAAAGACAATAGAGTGGTCGTCTTGGGAAGCGATTTTTACGGCGTCAACCATCTCTTTTTCTTCAAGAATAAGGGATATTTTTTCTCCTGGAAGAATTGCGATTTTTCTCAAAACCGCGGCGGGATAAATTTCACGGCCGCTTTTATTCATTTAATAATTATATCATAATAACATGTCCACCAATAGGAATTTTTGATTAGACGCAGTTTTTTCACTTTTTATTTTGCTTGCTTTTGTTTTTAGGTTATAATTAATTTAGTAAACTCGCGCTTGCCGACGAGGATATATTAAATGGCAACAAAAATTCTTATGTTTGGATGGGAGTTCCCACCGCACAATAGCGGGGGATTGGGAGTCGCATGCAAGGGGCTTTCAATGGCCTTGGCTAGTCGCGCGTTTGAGATAATTTTTGTGCTTCCTAAGAGAGTTGATGTTTCTGAAAGTCGCTTGAAGCTTGTTTTTGCCGACATTGATTATAATATAAAGGTTAGAGCGATTGATTCTCTAATATATCCATACATAACCTCTACAGAATACAGCGCGCATCTTTCAAGCGGGCATTCTTCGGTTTATGGTAGAAATCTTATGGAAGAGGTAATCCGTTACGCCGTTAAAGCTTCCGACATTGCAAGGCATAATGATTTTGATGTTATCCATGCTCATGACTGGCTCTCATTTCCGGCTGGCATTCATGCTAAGAAAGTTAGCGGTAAGCCGCTTATCGTTCATGTTCACGCGACAGAGTTTGACAGGACAGGCGGCAAAGGTGTAAATCAAGAAGTCTACGAGATAGAAAGAAGAGGAATGGAAGAAGCTGACGCTATTATTGCGGTAAGCAACTTCACTAAAGATATAATTGTTAGGCATTATGGCATCAACCCGGAGAAGATAAATGTCGTTCATAACGGAGTGGAGGAAGGAGAGTTTAACCATCATCTTTTGCCTCCGGAAAATCTGATGAGACTTAAGGAAGACGGCACGAAGATAGTGCTTTTTGTAGGGAGAATTACTCTTCAGAAAGGTCCGGATTATTTTATAAGAGTGGCAAAGAAAGTTTTAGATTATAATCCAAAAGTTCTTTTTATAGTTTCGGGGTCAGGTGATATGGAAGCGCAGATTCTAAATGACGCCGCTTATCTTGGCATCTCAGACAAAATTTTATTTACCGGTTTCTTGCGAGGCGACGAGCTGAATCAAATTTTTAAATTAGCCGATCTTTATATCCTCCCTTCTGTGTCAGAGCCGTTTGGTATCACTCCGCTTGAAGCCTTGATGAACAAGACTCCCGTTTTAGTGTCTAGGCAATCCGGCTCTTCCGAGGTCCTTTCTCACGCGCTTAAGGCTGATTTTTGGGATATAGATGATATGGCGCATAAGATCCTCGCCGTCTTGGAATACGAACCGCTCAGCCAGTGTCTTACAGAAAATGGGCACGCTGAGGTTAAAAATATAAATTGGCACAAAAGCGCAGATAAGTGTATCAATGTTTATAAAAAAGTTTTAAATAGTTTTAATAATTATAAAGAGAGAGTTGCTTAAGTTTAAGTATTAAGATAATGCCAGCCGTCTGCTTATATTTTCAAGTACACCAGCCTAGGCGTATTAAGAAATATCGCGTTTTTGATATTGGTAAAGATAGTAATTATTTTAACGATGATTCAGAAAGCGACTTAAACAATAGGCGAATTCTTGAGAAAGTAGCCAATAAATGTTATTTGCCAACCAATAAGATTATGTTGGAGCTCTTAGAGAAGCACCCGGAATTTAAGATCACCTATTCTATCTCAGGCATAGCATTAGAACAAATGGAGGAATTTTACCCTGAAGTGCTTGAGTCATTTCAGAAGCTCGCTATGACAGGCAGGGTAGAGATATTGAGCGAGACATACTATCATTCTCTGGCCTTCGTTCGTTCAAAAGAAGAATTTAGGAAACAAGTAGCTTTGCATAGGGATAAAGTAAGACGCTTATTTTACCAAGATCCTAGGGTCTTTAGAAACACGGAACTTATCTATAACAATGAGTTGGCCCAAGAGCTGGAGAAGATGGGTTATGAGGGGGTGTTAGCGGAGGGGGCGGACCACATCCTTGATTGGCGCAGTCCGAATTTTGTTTATAAGCCGGTTGGTACAGAAAGGATAAAACTTTTTCTGAAGAATTATAAGCTCTCGGATGATATCGCTTTTCGTTTTTCTTCTCGGGATTGGAGCGAGTACCCTCTTGATGCCCCTAAATTTGCAAGCTGGGTCTCTGCCGTAAATGGCGGAGGCGAAGTAGTAAATCTTTTTATGGATTATGAGACTTTTGGCGAGCACCAATGGGAGGATACCGGTATATTTGATTTTCTCCGCGCTATGCCGGGTGAGATTTTAAAGCACCCTGACAATAGTTTCGTCACACCGAGCGAGATGGTGCGCAGATTTAATAATGTTGCCGAGCTTGATGTGCATCACTTTATCTCTTGGGCTGATATTGAGCGTGATTTGTCTGCTTGGCTTTCCAATCCGATGCAATATGACGCCTTAAATAAGCTTTACGATATTGAGCCTGATGTTTTGAAAACTATGGATAAGGATATTATCGATGACTGGCGGAAGATGCAGACCTCGGATCACTTCTATTATATGTGCACTAAATGGTTCTCAGATGGCGACGTGCATAAGTATTTTAATCCATATGAGACTCCTTATGATGCTTTTATATCATTTATGAATGCTTTTAATGATCTTAAATTAAGAGTTAAAGAGAAAAATAAAAAATGGTCGATTATATAAATTATAATTTGTTATAATATTACTATGACAGTAAAGACAAAAGTAAAGAAGGCGTCGTTAAAAATAAAAAAGAAGAAAGCTCTTACAGTCGCTTCGCCGGAGATATGTTTTTGGGTGAATAGCGGTCCTGTCTTAAGAAGCTTACCTGACTTGGCTGAAGCTTTGAAGACTATGTCTGACGAACAGTATTCTTATCATGTCAATGAAAATAAGAATGATTTTTCAAGGTGGATTGAAGATGTTTTAGAAGACAAGATTTTAGCAAGGATGCTTATGAAATATAAAACAAGGACAGGCACACTAAAGGCAGTAAGCACTCGTTTAAAAGATTTTTATAGAATTTAAGAATGTCTAAATCATTAGTGCTGGGGAATGGAAATATTCTAGTAGGCTTGGATAAATTTGGCCAAGTAAGCGATTTTTATTCTCCTCGTGTCGGTCTTGAAAACCAAATGGGCAAAAATCTCGTCCATAAGATTGGTATATTTGCAGATGGTCGCTTTAGCTGGATTTCAGATGGCACGTGGAATATCTCTATTAAGTATAAAGACGAGACACTTGCTTCTGATATTAAAGCTTTAAATAACAGTATTGAGATAGAAATAGATTTTCTTGATATTGTTTATAATGAGAAAGATATTTTTATAAGAAAAGCGGTTGTTAAAAATTTAGCTTCACGAAAAAGAGAAGTAAAGATTTTTTTTCATCAGCAGTTTGATATGTATGGGAACTCTGACGGCGATACGGGGTATTATGACCCGGATAGGAAAGTGATAGTGCATTATGAAGGTCGGCGAGTTTTTATAACCGGAGGACTTTGTGACGGAAGAAGTTTTAATGATTATAGTATTGGTATTTTTGCTATTGAAGGAAAAGAGGGGACATGGAAGGACGCCGAAGACGGTGTCTTAGATAAGAATCCGGTTGAGCACGGATCGGTTGACTCGGTAGTTTCTTTTAGTTTTGAAATTGAAGCTGGAGAAGAAAAAGAAGTGATTTTATGGACGTCAGCCTCAACAACCCTAAAGAAGGCTCAAGAACTTCATGATTATATTCTTGAAAAGACTCCCGGTCATCTTATAGAGACTACACAGGATTTCTGGAGGGCGTGGGTCAATAAAAGCAATTTTAATTTTTTTGGATTAAAAAAAGATGCCGGTGATTTGTTTAAAAAATCTCTCCTTATAATAAGAACGCATATTGATAATGACGGCGCAGTGATAGCTTCTTGCGATTCGGATATGCTTCAGAACGGACGCGATACCTACGCCTATATGTGGCCGAGAGACGCCGCTTTTACCGTCCTTTCTCTTGATAAGGCCGGATACAATGATATTGCCAGAAGGTTCTTTTCTTTCTGTAACGATATTATAAGCACGGAAGGTTATTTCTTTCATAAATACAGGTCAGATAAATCAATAGGCAGTTCTTGGCATCCGTGGATAAGGAACGGCAAGAGACAGCTTGCCATACAAGAAGATGAAACCGCCCTCGTCTTATATTCTCTCTGGGAACATTATAAGATAAGCAAAGATTTGGAATTTATTGAGAGTATATATAATTCTTTGATTAAAAAGTCGGCTGAATTTTTGATTGAATACAGAAACAGCGATACTCATCTTCCGCATGAAAGTTATGATTTGTGGGAGGAAAAATATGGAGTTTCCACTTTCACGGCTTCGGCTGTCTATGGCGCGCTTGTTTCCGCAAGTAACTTTGCGAAGCTTTTAGGCAAGGAAGAAGACGCTAAGCGTTACGAGCTTGTGGCTTTGGATATAAAACAAGCTGTCATTGAACATCTTTATAACAAAGAAGGACGTTTCTTTTATAAACTTATGGATACAAGAGACGGGAATGAGATTTATTATGACCCTACAATAGATGCTAGCAGTTTCTATGGGGTGTTCAGGTTTGGTGTGCTTGATAAGGATGACAAGATGTTGAAAGATTCGTACGAGACGCTAAAAAGGAGACTTTTCTCTAAAACAGAAGTGGACGGCGTCTTTCGTTATGAAGGGGATAGATATTATCAGGTGGGAAATGATGCGCCGTCTAATCCGTGGTTTATCACTACTCTATGGGTTGCAGAATATCAAATTGAATTGGCAAAAAATGAAAAAGATTTAGAGGATGTAAAAAGCTGGCTCGATTGGGCTGTTAAATACGCTCTGCCTTCAGGAGTCATGCCGGAACAGCTTAACGCTTATACAGGCGAGCAAATTTCGGCATCCCCTCTGACTTGGAGTCATGCCGGTTTTGTGTTGGTTGTTGAGCGGTACCTTGAGAAACTTGAAGAGATGGGGATATGCAAGGCTTGTAATCCTATAAAAGAGCTTTGATTTAAGTAATCCACATGGTCTTGTATTTTTTATAGATAGTTGTATAATAAATTTAGAGGATAAAATATAAAGAAAGGAGGTTGTTGTCGCTGTGTGGAGGCAGTAAAAGGCAATGGATGGCCGTTTTTTAAAAATTATTTATAAGAAAGAAAGGGGAAATTATGTCAAAGAAGGTTATGGCAGACTGCGAGGGGTGTCACTCCAAGGAAGACAGATGTGTTGTGAAGACGAAGGCTGGGGCTTTTATCGTCCAGCCGTCAATAAACGGGAGGAGGGTCTGCGCCCCGACTTCTAAAAAAGGGGATTGGATCACTCCCACCGTGGACGAGTGCCTTGGCGGAGTGGTCACGCCCAATCATCTTCTAGAGACACTTGAGCGCAACATCATCACCGCGCTCAAGACTACAAAGGGTATCGTGCACATGGAACTCTCCTATGCGCACATGGACGCCCGTTTGTCGCCGTTGCCGCTGTAACCTTTCGTCCTCAGCCTGTCGTTGCTCTTTTGCGACGACAGGCTATTTTTTTTGCCATTTTTCTTTATTTTGGTATACTGTTTGAAGTGGAACCGACAAGCGATTTGAAAAATCTAATCCGCGAGAATATAAGGATTGCGGAAGATAACAACCGCCTTTTGCGGAAGATTGTCAGCGCTAATAGATGGGCGCGGATTTTTAAATTGTTATATTGGGTTATAATAATCAGTTCTATGGTAGGGGTTTATTATTATGTCCAACCAATACTTATAGATATACTAGATACATATAAGGGGTTGGTTTCCGGAGTGCAAGGTATCCAGAAGACGGGCGAGGCAGTAGGTGGAGCGGTTAATCCAAACAATATCTCTCCTGACCTTATAGAAAAGATAAAAAAATTGTTTCCGTAAAAATGAAATTTAATGCCTGGGTAGCTCAGTGGTAGAGCACTGCTCTGAAAAAGCAGGGGTCGGCAGTTCGATCCTGCCCCCAGGCACATAGTGAATACAGCTTAGTTTGCCCGCCCTGCGGAAGGAAAGTAACATTTATTAGATGTATTAAAACATTTATCAGACGTCCGACGTCTGATAAAGGAAAAGGGAGGGGTGTTATATCCCTATATTCATTTTATATTTATTATATTTATACTTCGAATTTCGTTGGATCTTTTGTCTTTTCTTTAGCGGTGCTTTCATTAACAAAATCATGATACTCAGATTTCTTTAAAAATTGATTGAGGATAATTTCTGGTTTGATTAAATTACCCCACCTATTTTTTTTGACAAAATCAGAAAAACTTGACCATCTATATTGATCCTCTTTATTTTTCCATGTGCGTAATTCCCGCGGATTTCGGTGTAAATACGCCGATACATGTAATAATTGGGTATTATCTTTAATATGGACCGCATTATATGCACCTTGGAATAAATGTCCTGACACTTTATATTTTGTATTGAAGTATTTTGCATAGCCACCAAGAGCCCTCTTCATAAGGCGAGCAATACCTCCGTCTTTTAATTCGAGTGCAGTTATATGTATATGATTCGGCATCAACACAAATGCAACGATTTCAACTTCGCGATTTTCCTCATCCGGATCTCCTCTCTTTTGATATGTAAATGACCCACTACTCAAAAATCTGGTAACCGCACCACTAATGTTATTAAAGCTTTCATTGTATTGAAAATAGAGAAGGCAAAAAAGAAAACGCGCGTAGTCGCGATTATCGAGAAAAATATTTTTTTTCCCTACACCACGCGTGTAAAGATGATAGTATTCTCCAGCTGAGACATCAATATCTTTTGCTCGTGTCATATGTATTATTATTTCATATATACCCATCTTATGTCAAACGTCGGACGTCTGATATGGTGATGAATAGGGATCCTGCCCCCATGTACCAGTTAAAAACCGTCCGTTCTCTAACTGGCGAGCGGACGGTTTTTTTTATTTAATCTATGAGCTCTTTATTTTGAGTTTTTGTTTTCTTTCTTTATCTACTTTAGGAAGCTTGATTATAAGAAGTCCTTCTTTTAGTGAAGCCTCGGATTTTTCCGTGTCAACTTCTTGAGGAAGGAGCACTGACCTTGAAAATGGTCCCCAATATAATTCTTGGCAATAATAATCTTCTTGTTTTTGTCCTCCGTGAGGATTTTTTCTTTTACCGCGGATAGTTATCATCTCTTGGCTTATCTCCACATCTAAGTCTTCTGGTTTAACGCCGGCTAACATTGATTGAATAATGATATATTCGTGGTCTTGAAGCAAGTCTATTGTGAGCTGAGCCTCTTCTTCCTCTTCCAACCATTCGTCATTGTTCATATTTTCTAAAGATTCTTTCTCTAATTTTTTTTTCTCTTCTCCAAAAGATACAAATTCATCGTCTTCTTTTATGGTGGCGCTTCCGGTGAGTCTTTCAAAAAATGATTGTTTATTTTTTCTCATATTCATATTTTTATTAAACATTTTTTTGTATGTAAGTGTTAGAATTCTTATTCTAATTTTATTTGTTTTAGTTTTATTCTTTTAACTTTTTCAAAAGCCAGGATTATTATGATTGTAAAAATCCATAGACCTAAAAATACATTTAAACTGTTTTGTCCTGGCATCTTTATTATATATAAATTGAAAATAGCATGCAATAAAGTCGCGAGGATAACCCCGATACTTAAATAGGTTATTTTGATTGTTTTTCTGCGATAATATGACATTGCAATACTTATGCCTATAACTGCCGAAGTCATACTGTGAAGAAGGTTTGCTCCTAAGAAGCGCATATCTCCGGTTAGGAAGCCTATTGTCATACCTCCATCTTTGAATGTGCTTATAAGGAAAAATATATTTTCCATAGCGGCAAAACCAAGACTCGCTATTATCAGATACATTACGGCGTCTATCGGTTCGTCAAAGTTTTTTGATTTTAGGGCCGGCCTGGCGGCGAAGTATTTCATAATTTCTTCTATGAAGGCAAGAGAAAGCAGGAATATTATTCCCTTGTCGATATTTATGGCATTTTGACCTTTAATAAGCAAATGAAGCAAATATTCCAGGGCTAGCGCCATAAAGACAAAAATCATTCCGAATATAAATGTTAGCACAATAAGCCTTTTTGGCTCAGGATATTTCCTGTCTTCTTTAAGCCAAAACCAAAGCCAAATAAGAGCAGGGATAATCCCCGTCGCAAGAGGCATAAGTATGCTAAATGTTATTAAGCTGGCCATTTTTGGATTATTAAAGGCTTAGTGTCTTTTGCGGGGCTGTTTTGCCATATCTCTTCTGTGATGAAAGGCATAAAAGGATGAAGGAGCTTTAGGATGTTCACGAGCGTATAAGATAATATGATCTTAACATCCTTTGTGTCTTTTGATTTTGAAATCTCAATGTATTTATCGGCAAAATCATGCCAGATAAAATTATATAGAGCGTGAAGCGCTTGTCCGAAATTATATTCTTCAATATCTTTATTAATCAATTCAATTGTTTCTGATAAATTTTTAAGTAAAGAGTCGCCGTCCGCGCCATCTAATGCATCATAATTTTTGCTCTTTGGATCATTCTCTCTCGGTAATTCATAGTGAAAATCGTCACCAACTTTTTGGATTACAAAACGGCTTATATTCCATAATTTATTTGCGAATTTCTTGCCGGCCAAGAGGTGAGATTCGTCGAATTTCATATCTTGATTTCCCATCATTTGGTAGATAAGACCGAAGCGCGTCGCATCAGCGCCATATTTGTTTATAAGGTCTATAGGGTCCACTCCTGTGCCAAGCGACTTAGACATTCTTCTTCCATCTTTTGCGAGGACGGTCGGATGAATGATAATATTTGTAAATGGCGGTGTTTCGTCCATAAATTCAAGTCCGGAGAAAATCATTCTTACTACCCATAAGTTTATAATGTCTCTTGCGGTTGAAAGCACTTGAGTAGGGTAGAAGTCTTTTAGGTCATTAGAGCCTTTATCAGGCCAGCCAAGTGTGGCAAATGGCCAAAGGGCTGACGAGAACCAAGTATCAAGCACATCGTCAGTGCCTTCAAGCGGGATCTTGTGCCCCCACCAGATTTGGCGTGAAATACACCAATCGCGGATATTTTCGAGCCAATCAGTAGAAAGTTTCTTCCATCGTTCATCATTAAATTTAACTTTTTCGCTTTCAAGCGTTTCTTTGGTCTTTTGGGCAAGCTCTTTCATCTTCAGAAACCATTGATTGCTCGGCTGTGGCTCTATGACGGAGTTGCATCTATAGCACTTTGATATGCGGTGAGTATGTTCCAGAGACTTTTCTAAGAGATTAAGTGCTTTAAGTTTTTCTATCACTTTTTCCTTCGCGTCTTTACTTGATAGGCCCTCAAATTCTTCCCCAGCCTCTTTAGTCATCTTTCCATACGGATCTATTATCTTTAATTTTGGCAGGTTATGCCTGTCGCCAATCTCTGAGTCAATGATACTGTGAGAAGGGGTCACTTTTACAGCGCCTGTCCCGAATTCTTTGTCTATGGCGATATCGGCAATTATCGGTATTTCTCTGTCTGCAATCGGTAAAATCAGCATTTTGCCGATTAGGTCTTTATATCGGTCGTCTTTCGGGGATACGGCCACCGCTGTGTCACCGAGCATTGTCTCCGGTCTTGTTGTGGCGACAGTTATAAATTTACTCGTGTCGTCTTTTAGCGGGTAATTTATATAATATAAGACACCTTTTTCTTCCTCATATTCAAGTTCAAGGTCAGAGAGTGATGTTTGGCATCTTTTGCACCAGTTTATAACGCGCTCTCCTTGGTAGATAAGCCCTTTGTTGTAATATTCCAAGAAGGCTTTTTCAACAGCTTTTTGATAATCTTCATCCATTGTGAAGCGAGTCCGAGACCAATCGCATGATGCGCCGAGTTCTTTGAGTTGTCCAAGTATTTTGTTGCCATATTCTTCTTTCCACTCCCAGACTTTCTCAAGAAATTTTTCCTTTCCAAGGTCATGCCTGGTGATGCCTTCTTTTTTTAATTTTTTCTCAACTACATTTTGGGTGGCGATACCGGCGTGGTCTGTCCCCGGTAGCCAGAGTGTTTTATATCCTTCCATCCTTTTTTTTCTTATTAGGATATCTTGGATTGTGGAATTTAATGCATGCCCCATGTGGAGTACGCCTGTTACGTTAGGGGGAGGTAATACTATGGTAAAGGACTTTCTTGAATTCGGATTATCATCTTCTGGCTGATGCGCCTCGGGCGCAAAAAAACCCCCCTCTTCCCAGAGTTTATAAATTTTTCCCTCAGTCTCTTTTGGGTCGTAAGGGCTTAATAGTTTTTCGTTCATACAATAAATGATATCAGAAAAACGCTTTAATTCAAATTATTTTTCTATTGATATTAATGTTATTTATTGGTAGAATTTATTAAAATATATGCAAAAAGAATCTAAGACAATAGCAGTTATCGGCTTAGGCTATGTTGGTTTGCCGCTTGCTTTATTATCCAGAAAGAAGGGGTATCGTGTTATGGGCATAGATATTGATGAGAAAAAAATTAATTCCATAAAGAATAATACTTCTCCATTTAAAGATGAAAAGATTGATGCAGATCTTAAAAAATATTCTATTGAAGCCACTACTGATTTTAGAAAAGTTAATGAAGCAGATATTATTATAATCTGCGTACCTACTCCGGTTGATAAAGATAATATGCCCGATTTGTCTCCCGTAGAGAATACATGTAAAAGTGTCGGTCCTTTTTTGAAGAAAGGACAATTGGTTGTGTTGGAATCAACTGTTAATCCTGGCGTTTCAGAGACGGTCGTCTTGCCGTTACTTGAAGAGTCTTCCGGGTTGAAAGGAGGAGATGATTTTTACCTTGTTCATTGCCCGGAGAGAATAAATCCCGGTGATAAGAAATGGAGTGTAGAAAACATAGATCGTGTAATCGGAAGTTTGGATGATATCGGTCTCATTAAGGCGGTTGAATTTTATGAATCAATTATTTCCGGCAATATAAAACGTATGGGGTCTCTTAGGGAAGCTGAGGCTGTCAAAGTGGTAGAGAATTCTTTTCGTGATATAAATATTGCCTTTGTTAATGAACTTGCTATGTCATTTGACCATCTTGATATTGATGTAGTTAGGGTTATTGAAGGGGCTTCTACAAAGCCGTTTGCTTTTATGGCTCATTATCCGGGTTGCGGTGTTGGCGGGCATTGCATTCCGGTAGATCCTTATTATCTGATTGAGTATGCAAAAAAAAGCGGTTTTGATCATAAGTTTCTTTCTTTAGCTCGCCGGATAAATAGTAATATGCCTAAATTTACAGCAGATCAAGTTGTAAATATCTTAAATAAAAATGAAATACCGGCAGAAGGGACTAAGATTGCTGTCTTGGGTCTCTCGTATAAACCGGAGATTGATGATATGAGAGAAAGTCCGGCTGTAAAAATAATAGAACATCTTAAAGATGCCGGACTCTCAGTTTCTTCGTATGATCCTTTTATTTCTTCTGCGGAGAGTCTTTCTAGTGCTATTTGCGGCGCAAAGGCGGTGGTTGTTGCTACGGCTCATAATGTTTTCAAAGAGATTGATCCGGAATATCTGGTAGAAAAAGGCGTGCGTATCGTTGTGGATGGGCGCAATTGCCTAGATAAAGAAGCTTTTATTAAAGCCGGTATTAGCTATAAAGGGATAGGCAGGTAGTTTATCTAAGTCTAAGATTTCCGTTAGCTTTGAGTTTGGAAATATCTTTAATAGCCGGATTTTTTACTCCAATTATCCTTAGATAAGCCGCCATGGCTATCATGACGGCATTATCCGTGGAGAGTTCTTTTGGCGGGAGTATTAAATCCACAGAGTTTTCAGCCGAAGATTCTTTTAACCGTTCCCTTAGTCTTGTATTTGAAGCTACTCCTCCGCCTATTATTATCGTTTTGGCTTTATATTTTTTAGCGGCATTTATTGTCTTAGACACGAGGACATCTACGACAGCCTCTTGGAATTCATGGCAAATTGACGATATCGTTGTTTTGTTGAGTTTGTGATCCTTGGCTCCGCTATCTTTAGCTTCTTTTAACTCCTTTATTTTATAAAGCACAGCCGTTTTAAGCCCGGAAAAAGAAAAATCAAGATCGCCTGAGTTTATCATTGGCCTCGGTAGGCTAAGCTTATAGCTTATAGCTGTTGGCTTATAGTTTTCTGCTAAGTGAGAAATTTTTGGTCCTCCTGGGTATCCGAGGTTTAACATTCGCGCTACTTTATCAAAGGCTTCGCCGACAGCGTCGTCGCGTGTTTCTCCTATTATTTTATAATCAAGCCATTTTTTTATAAGCACAAGTTCGGTGTGCCCACCCGAGACTAAGAGTGAGATAACTGGAAATTGAAAACTTTTTTTCGTGCTTCGTGCTTCGTGCTTCGTGCTTTCTCTATTTTGCGGGAGCAAAGCAGAGAGGATATGTCCCTCCATATGATTTATAGGAATAAGGGGTTTATTCCAAAGATAGGCTAGCGCTTTAGCAAAGTTTATTCCAGCCCATAAAGCCGGTTCAAGTCCTGGACCGTAAGTTACGGCGATAGCGTCCACTTTTGGGGTTTTTATCTTCGGAAATTCTTTTAGTGATCGTCTTAACAGTTCTGGTTCGCGTTCCAGTATTTTCCTCAAGGTGACACCTTGGAAACCTGTCCAAGGTGAGTCCCTGGAGGAGATGTCTAGTATTTTTGCCTCTTTTAGCGCTTTTTTTAGGACTGGGATTAGATTTTTCTCATGTTCGCGGCGCGCGAGATTCGGGACAACGCCACCCCACTTGGCGTGAAGTTTTATTTGCGATGAAACGATATTTGAAAGGATTTTGACTTGTGGCCGTCTATATTTAATGGAAGGTTTATGGCTTGCGCTTTTTCCGTTTTCCCGACCTGAAGAGGGAGTTCTTTTCGCATAAATAATGCTTATTGCTGTTTCATCACAACTCGTTTCAATGGCAAGTATTCTCATACTTTTAAAGTATAGATGATAAGTAAAAATAGAGCAAAAAATAACATGATAAGGAGGGTTTAAAATGTTATCAACAAGATGTTGACGATTTTGAGTAAGAAGCGTATAGTCTAGTATCTAGAAGCAGTTCTTTAATAGATTGAATAACTAATTGGCAGGCTATTTTCTGCCTTAAAAATGACAGGAGGCATAAATGAAAGGCGTGAATTTGGCAGTATGTTTGTCGTTGGCGGTGATAGCTTTGTTGGCTGGTTGCGCCAGTCAAAAAGAGCTATTCCAATATAGCGGTCCGCCGCCTGAGGCGTATGGTAAATATGCGCCTTATGATGTAGAGGATGCCGCAAAAAATGCCATTGTTCATCATGATGGAGATAATACTGTTTGCCCTAAGGATGACCCTGTGTCTGATCCGGGCAGGCAGGCTAATTATATCCATTTAGGAAGAAATCCTGTTGATCCGGATCGCGGGTATGATTCCGGTAAGGAGTTTCTCGTAAGACTCAAACAGGATAAGCTTTTAAAGGTTGAACAAAAGGGCGGTAAGTGGGTGAAAGGGACTCTTCCTCTTGGGACTGTGCTTGTAGTTGATACCACTGGTAAGGTGCTTCGTATTTGCAGTTGTGCAAACGGAGTCACGTTGCTAAGCGGTGAAGCATTGAGGGTAGAGTTGCCCGCTGTTTCTCTTGAGGTGGAGACATTGCCTCCAGCCGGAGTAACTTCTTCGGAGGCTATCCTTCAAGGCGTCGTCACTTCCAAAGATCAAGCAATCGCTTGGTTTGTATATTGGAGAGATGGCGGTAATAATAAGTTTGCCACAAGACCTCAATATGCAAATGGCGGACTGGTGGAGTCCAAGCTTACTAACCTGGATGCAAATTCCCGATACTTTTATCAGGCAGTGGCGATAAATATTGCCGGTAAAAGAGAAGGAGGAACTTTCTGGTTCTTAACTGACAGAAACTGCATTGGGAAGGGCACTATCGCTTCAGGTACAGGAGGATTCTTCCTTACTTTTGGGTTGGCGAATATCGCTAATCCTGTAGGATGGGGTTCCATGGCTGTCGGTACTGGTCTTAGTGCTTATGGCATTATAGACAAGGACTCAGACCCAACGTGTAAAGCGGTCGCTGGCCTTTTTGGTGGCACTGTCGGCGCAATCAGTGGTATTAGCTACCATAATGCACGCCAATCGGGCAGTGTTTCATCTGGAGGACCGGGATCAAGTCCTCCAACAGAACCCGGACCAGAACCGCCAAATGGACCGGCGTCAGTTCCTGGCAATTAGTTTGATTTAGTTTTAAGTAGAATGTCTCTTCCTGTACTGCATGGATATTATCTATACAGTGCAGGAAGGGACTCATTTTTAAGTTTTTAATCCGCCACGGCGGATTAAAAACTTAAAAATGAGTAAAAAATTATAAATATAATCAATAAAAATATGTATAATAAAATTATAAACAATAAAATAAAATCAGCTCTTTTGGCAGTAGTGGCTTTGATTGTTGTTTTCGCTCCTATGTATGGCGCGCTTGCTTCTACTTTTAATAATGATCCGCAAGATAATCCGACTTTCAGGATATCAAATTATACGAAAAATCCAGGCTGTTCCACTTGCTGGACATCTTCGGCCTCTGCTAACCAGGGTGAGATAGTGAGCTTTGATATCTATTACCATAACACCGGCAGTCAGACGGCAAACAATGTCACTCTTAGGTCCACACTTCCGTCCGGCACTTTCACTAGCGCTAATATCCCTGTCGTTATCACAGACAGCGCCGGCGGTCAGGCGAGTGGAAGCGTATCTCTTAACTTAACTTCAGCACAGACTCTTACCTTCATCCCCGGTTCTGTAAAATGGTACCCGAACCAGACTCTTATCGCGCAAGCACTCCCTTTGGGGCAGAACGGCAGTGAGGTGGTGGGCTCAGGGCTAAATATAGGAAGCATCGCTCCGGGTTGGGCAACTCAAGGTCATGTCGTCTTCAGAGCGTTAGTGGGCAGTGTCAGTCAGCCTCAAGCTAGTGCGCCTATTGTGAACACTACAACAGCTACAAACATCTCTACAAGCTCAGCTACTCTAAATGCCACTGTTAATCCTAATGGTTCAAATACAAATGTTTGGTTTGAGTATGGCGCATCTCCCGGATCGCTTTCTAATATGAGTTCATCTCAGAGTATTGGCGGGGGGACTTCAAGTCTGAATGTTTCTGCGGGGGTATCAGGCCTCTCTTCAAATACTACTTATTATTTCAGAGCAGTGGCGCAGAATTCTGCCGGCACCAGTTATGGTAATGTTTTATCTTTTACAACCAGTTTCTCTGGAGGCGGAGGCGGAGGTACAAATATAAGTTCGCCGACAGTATCAACTAACGGCGCGACAAATATCTTGAGTGATTCAGCCGTATTAAATGCCGTAGTAAGTCCTAACAACGACTTAACTGCTGTTTGGTTTGAGTATGGCACTTCCAGCGGTTTCTTTAGTCTAACTACCAATTCGCAGAATATCGGTTCTGGCAGTTTCGGTGTAAACACTTCTGTAAATATATACGGTCTTTCTTCAAACACCACTTATTACTTCAGGGCGGTGGCGCGAAATTCAGCCGGCACTAATTATGGCAATATTCTGTCTTTCACTACCGGCTTCTATGGCGGAGGAGGTGGCGGGGGAGGAATTTCAGCGCCTATTGTTACTACAAACTTCGCTTCAGGTATCTCTAGAGATACAGCTACTCTAAATGCCACTGTTAATCCTAATGGTTCGTTCACGAATGCTTGGTTTGAATACGGCAACTCTCCGAGCTCTATGCCCCTGTCTTCTTCTATTCAGTCTGTCGGTTCAGGCAACTTCAATTACAATATTTCCTCAAGCATATTAAATCTTTTGCCAAACACCACTTACTACTTTAGGGTAGTGGCGCAAAATTCCAATAGTATCGCTTATGGCACCACGCTTTCGTTTACTACAACTTTTGCCAGTGGCACAAGCTCTCTTGGTCCTAATGTCTCCACTCTTGAGGCTACCAATGTCGGTCTGACTTCAGCGATATTAAACGCTATGGTAAATCCAAACAACGTCAGCACCGACGTTTGGTTTGAATATAATTCTTCAATAGATAAAGTATATCGAGTGACTCCTGTCCGTTCGGCCGGGCAAAGCAATTACGCTATAAAAGTGTCGGCTGAAGTTAGAGATCTTTTGCCAAACACTTTATATGACTTTAGGATTGTCGGTAAAAATCTATACGGCACAAATTACGGCAGTCAGATGTCTTTCTTTACTTCGCTTGGCGGAGTAAATGTGATAAGGACAGGCGGACTCCCTTCTATCTTTACAAAGCCGGCATATTCCATTACTTCAAATTCCGCTATTTTAGATGCTTCTGTAAATCCAAACAACAGCGCAACAAACGTGTGGTTTGAGTATGGCGCATCTGCCGGTTTGCTAGGTAGTAAAACTACATTTAGAAACGCGGGTATGGGCAATAATTATGTAGACTCTCCGATAATTGCGCAAGGACTTTTGCCTAACGCTACATATTATTATAGGCCGGTAGCGCAGAATTCAGCCGGTATAAGTTATGGAGTGGTAAATAGTTTCACTACAGGCGGTATAAAGTTAAGTATTCCGGCTACGACTCCGGTTGTTAAAGCTTTTAGACCGCTCTTGGTTAGATTTGAAGTGGATAAAAGCGAGGTGAATGTTGAAGGTAAATTAAAATATCTTATCGTTATAAAAAATGAGAATGACTCTTCTGTGAAAATAGTTCAACTTTCTTTAGGTATGCCGGAGAATATTGAAATAGTAGATTATGATATTCCGCTTTCAAATGGCGATGATTCAGGTATATTGTCAGCTAATCTTGGTACCCTTGGCGGGGGAGAAGAGATAGTAAAAACGGTAACAGGGAGAGTTAGGACTAATGCTAAAGTAGGAGATGTATTGACGGCTATTGCCAGTGTTAATTATCAAGACACTTCAGGTAGCTCTCAGCCTATAATCTCTTTGTCTGCTTCTTCTGTGGTGGGGGATGGTTTTGGACTTGGAGCTTCAATCTTTGATGCCTTAAAGACACTTTCTTTCTCAAGTTGGCTTATTTTGATTTTGATAGTAACGCTTGCGGTAATCTCGGTTTTATTGATTAAAGCTAAGAGGATAATAAATCTCAAGTAAACACTTTTCCAAGGTGACACCTTGGAAAATTTTGGGATAATTAAATCCCTAGGTGGTAACGGAAGAGGTGAGATTCGGTCAGGAGTCGCTATTTACATAGTCACTTCGCTTCTTATAAATATGTGCTCACGACCCTGGCTCGGCAGACCGAAAAGTTTTACAAACTTTTCCCTGCCTCCGCCTTTCGAATCTCTACTCCACTAAACTAACGCAAAATTTTAATACCGTTTCTATAGGTATTAAAATTGGCCGTTGCGGTGTGTATTAAACAAAGTTCGAATGTATTTTGCTGATAATCCTGATGCCGACTAATCGCACGCGCGGAGCGCGTGGT
>JANLHB010000033.1 GCA_024654625.1 Patescibacteria group bacterium | reverse complement strand
GGGATATAAGCTGTAACTTCCATACTGTTGGTAAGCCTCACACGCGCAACCTTTCGGAGGGCGGAATTAGGCTTCTTAGGTGTAACAGTTTTTACCTGCAAACATACTCCTCTTTTAAACGGAGAAGCATAAAAAGTTGGCCTATTCTTTAGCACGTTAAACCCGCGAGCAAGCGCTACTGACTTGCTTTTCTTTGCAACCTTTTTTCTATTTTTCCTTACCAACTGATTAACTGTTGACATTACCGAGATATAATAAACGTTTTCTTAAAAATTGCAAGCCCCGTCGCTTGCGAGTGACCATGGGGCAAGCCCGATTGAAAATTCCAAGGGGTCGCCTTGATATGGAAAGTATTGTTAGCCTAAAGCATTTAAGTTATAATCCAAATATGAATTTTGAATCACAATACTCCACAGCACAGTCTCCTAAAGAAGGTGTTGCAAAAAATGAACTAATCTCTAGCACAGCTAACTTAATAATCCACCTCATCCAAGATCAAACTAGTGAAATATATCAAGAAAACATGAATGCTAAAGAGAAAAGTGACAAATTAGAAGAAGCGATAATAAATATAATAAAAAAGGAGATATCCGACACCAAATGGTATCCGGACAGAGTAAAAGAACTAATGAAAGAGCTCCTTAGTACAGACTTCTATGATGTATATAAAATGGGAACAAAAGAAAAGCTTGAAAAAGCCACTAAATTGATCGGCGATGAATACGAAGAATACAGCAAGCAGATTGACGGCTAAGCGCCCTTGTTAATGTTAAATCCGCCACGGCGGATTTAACATTAACAAGGGCGCACCACAAGGGCGCTTCTTGTTTTATAATGCGCTAGGCTTATAATAAAACAATGTCGCACAATATCATCCAACTTAAGAAAGATTTCTTAGAACACCTAGAGGTTGAACGCGGACGAAGTCTTAAGACTATTTTAAATTACGACCATTATCTCAATCGCTTCCTAAGTCAAAGTAAACTGCAAAATGTAGAGGATATATCCGACGAAACAGTCAGACAATACCGTCTGTGGCTAAACCGCATAGAACCGACTCTTTCAAAAAAGACCCAGAACTACCACCTTGTAGCGCTTAGGGCCTTTCTTAAATACTTAAGCAGGCGAGACATAAAATCATTATCCGCAGAAAGAATTGACCTTGTGAAAGTCCCAGAAAGAGACCTTGACCTTATTACCGAAGATGAGCTTGAAAGACTCCTTGATGCGCCTATTACTCCGCCAGACAAAGGACTAAAATCTCTTCGCGACAAAGCCATCCTTGAACTTCTTTTCTCCACAGGGCTTCGCGTCTCTGAACTATGCAATCTTAATATAGACTCTATAAATCTCAAAAGAGAAGAATTTTCCATAAGAGGGAAAGGCGGAAAAGTGAGAGTCGTCTTTCTCTCCGACACGGCAAAACAATCTTTGAAAGACTATCTTGATGCCAGAGCGGATATAAATGAGGCGCTTTTTATACGGATTAGCAAAGGAGGAGAAGTAAAAGAAAGTGTAGCCAAAAAAAATGGTTCTCGTAGGATTCCCCTTGATGACCGTCCTTTAGAGAACCGTTTTTTTGGCGAAACATCTGAATCAGGAGGAGTCGGAAAATCTGATTCTCGGAGGATTTCTCCATCCGCCGAAGGCGGAATCCGTCCTCAAGAGAAACAGATTTCCGACTCCGACCACAGATTAACTCCCCGCTCCGTAGAAAGAATCATAAAGCACTATGCCATCAAAGCCGGTATTTCAAAGAAAGTCACTCCGCACATTATAAGACACTGCTTTGCCACCGACCTCCTCTCCGCCGGAGCCGATATTCGTTCCGTCCAATCTCTCCTTGGCCACTCCAATATCTCCACCACTCAGATCTATACTCATATTACAGACAAGAAGCTTCATGATGTTCACAAAGCCTTCCACGATAAGAGAAGAGGATAAAAAAAATACCGCTTTACAAAAAATGTAAAGCGGTCTTAGTATTTCTCCAGATCAAACTACTACCTGGAGAAATACTTTAAGAAAGAACTAAGGCTGGAGGCATAGGCCCCCGAGGGAAAAAAAGAAAATAGAAATCCCATCACCAGCATCCCTGCCAAGAGGAGAGTGTACCCCAGCGAAATAAAAATTTTTTTTAACATCTGCCCCTCCTCTTATTTTTATTCTACCAGTTATAGAACTGGGTGGGTGTGATAACCCACGCCGCCAATATGACGAAGGCTAGGACGATGAATATAATCCCGTTCATGACCTCCGCCGCTGATTTATTCTTCTCTTTCACTCTTTTGTTAATCAGCCTCTTGGATATCATTTTTCTCTCCTTTTTTTACCCTATTTTTCTCCCAAAGGAAGTCCCTTCGGGAATTTGTTTTTTCAATCTATTTTTAATTATACACCTTTTAATTATTTTGTCAACCCTGTGTACGCGTCCACCACATATGAGACTCTTTGGCTGGTAATGTCATAACAATATACCTTAAAGGAGAAATCATGCCAAGCGATTCATGCGGTCTTTTTG
>JANLHB010000032.1 GCA_024654625.1 Patescibacteria group bacterium | reverse complement strand
TATGTTGAAAGTGAAATTAACAATCGTCCGAGGAAACGCCTCGACTGGAAGACCCCATTAGAAGTATGGAGTGTTGCACTTCAAGGTTGAATTCAGGAAAAATAGGGAGACAGGCGCAAACATTGCCTGCCTCCCCCGATTCGGCAGCCGCTACTGCAATGGGCTACCCTTGGGATAAGAAACCTCTTCATATTCGTTACCTCCTTTCTTTAATATTCTTATACTATCTAATTACATTATAACACGCGTGTCAAGTTTTATAGCGCTACACTCTAATAATTCTTAAGAAAACTATTTATGTAATTTTTCATATTTTTTATAATTTCCCTTTTTTGATATCCTCCCTCAATTTCTCAATATAAGAATTGAAAAAATACAAGTTATGGAAAGTAAGAAGTTTCAAAGCGGTAATTTCTCCCGCTTTAAAAAGATGAGAAATATAACTCCTTGTATAATCCTTACATACATAGCAATCGCATTTTTTATCCAAAGGTTTTCTATCTTTCAAAAATTTTGACTGCTTCATATCAAGCCGACCATCTGAAGAAAAGGCTGTCCCGTGGCGAGCATAGTGAGTAGGCACGATACAATCAAAAGTATCCACACCGGCTTTTATAATCTCCGGAATATCCTCCAAGTGCCCTATACCCAAAAGATGCCTCGGCTTTTCTTCCGGTAAATCATCGAGTACAACCTTCAGCATTTTGCCCATCGTATTCTTATCGTCTCCGAATTCCCCGCCGATACCAAAACCATCAAACGGAAGAGAAGAGATAAACTGAGCGCTTTCTCTCCTTAAGTCGGCAAACTTCCCACCCTGGACGATACCAAAGAGCGCTTGATTCTTTCTTGCCTTCGGAGATCTCACTTTTATACACTCCTCGGCCCATTTGTGGCTCAAGGCCAGAGATTTCTTCGTATATTCATAGTCAGCTACCGGCGAAGTGCACTCGTCAAAAGCGAAAATTATGTTAGCGCCTAAATCCTCCTGTATCTTCATAGATTCCTTAGGTCCAATAAAAATTTTCCTCCCGTCAATCGGAGATCTGAACTCCACCCCTTTCTCGCTAATCTTTAGAAGTTTTGGTTGTTCTCCCAAAGAAACAGAAACATCTTTCTTTCCTTTTAATATCTTCCCAACGCCATGATCCCTGCCAAAACCTAGACTAAAAACCTGAAACCCTCCCGAGTCCGTCATAAGAGGCCTCTTCCAATCCATAAATTTATGCAAACCGCCGGCGCTCTTCACTATTTTCTCCGCCTGTTTTAGGTGCAAATGATAAGTATTACAGATAAGCATCTGACTTTTTGCTTCTTCTGTTTCACTACTCGTGAGTGTCTTCACTACAGCCTGAGTGGCGACAGTGACCAAGCAAGGTGTCTCAACCTTACCGTTTGATGTCTCCAGCACGCCGAGTCTGGCATTGCTCTTCTTTGATTTTTTTGAAATTTTAAATTTAATCATTTTTATTTATTTTTTTAAAAAAAGTTGTCTCAAGCAAAAGCGGAGAAAAACTGTTTTGGAAGAATTTCCCCATTCGCCATCCACTGAATGGCGAAATCCGTTCTGGAAAAACAGTTGTTTCTCCGCTTTTGCGTTATTTTTGAAAAATCAGTATTTTTAATTTTTCAGATACGCTTTTTAATTTTTAATTTTTCCAAGACTATCTATTTTATCCTCTTGTATAAATACCCCCTTCATCTCGTCATACTTCCCGTCTATTATAACCTTTGAAATCATTCCTGTCTCAGAGGATATAGCCATAATATGAGCCGTTGTGCTTGAGACAAGATTATCGTCTATCCTGTTGCCATAGCCCGGATACTTAGACTCAAACCCGAAACTAAATTCATAACAAAAATTACAACCAAGCTTCTTATATCCGTTAAAAACCAAATTTGACCCGTCAAAATTATAAGTAGGCGAAGTAAAGACAACCCACTTGCGAGCCAATTCTCTTGAACCGACAACGCTATATTTACTATCCAGAGTATCTTTTTTATTTATTTTTTTAAACACAAAGAAACTCGCGCCAACGACACCGACAACGCCGACAAACAGCAAAATAAACAAAGCAGAGAAAATAATGAGAAAATGTTTATTATGTTTCATCTATATATCTATATTAAAGGAAAAAATAATAAAAACCATACTAATTACCCTCGCTTGCATTATTAACCGCTGACACATAATTACAATAATCGCAATCAGAAGCTTGTTTGGGAATATGCTCCCCAAAAAGGCATTTACGGGCATCCATAAGAGTGCCTTCTACCCATGAATCATCTCCTTCATAAGGCAATACAACCACATCAAACTCAAGCCTACCGTCAAAAGCTGCTCTGTCTTTCCTGCCGTTACAATATACGAAATAGCCCATACTTGAAACTTTGTGCCCATTCATCCTTAGAAGCCACTGATAAATTTCCATCTGCCTTTTATAAGCAATCTGCCAATCCGCATCAAGGCTCAGTTCTTCATCTTTACTGGTTGATTTATAATCAACGACAATAAGCTCCCCGCTCGGACTAACCCAGATATCATCAACTGCGCCCGTTACTATAAAATTAGACGGCTTGTGGTGATACCTTACGCCGACAAAGTTCTCTCTCCATTCATCAAGGTCTTTATGCTTGAAAGGTATCGCGTCTATGCCGTATTTATCCATTAGCGGATGGGTAGTGCCTTTTATCCTATGGATATCAAACTCTTTTTTCAGTAAAGCATCAACGGCGGAATTTAAGGCAAAAGGAAAACCGGGTGGTTTATCCACACCCAACCGTCTATCTATGTAAAAACATCGCGGACAATTCAAGAAAGAATCAATCTTTGAACGGCTAAGTTTAAAAGGCTCGTCTGAAGACGGGTCAAATATATTACGGCCCCTCTTTGCATTATAGTATATTGACATAATCATATATTAACAGAAAAAAGCGATTTGCTGAAATAACACATTATAAAGGTTATTTTAAAATAAATTTTGTGATAGATATTATCTAATAAAATACCCTCTTTGCTTTCTGACAAAAAGGGTATTTTGAAATACGATTTCCAAGATTATTTTTATTGTCCAAGTGTCGTAAATGTCTGCTCCGTTGAAGTTGCGGCGTTACCAGAAACATCAGAAGAAGAGACTAGAAAATAGTATGTTGTACTCGCAGACAATCCGCTGAAAGTAAGTCCGTGACTTAACTCTAGGGCAGTAGAAGATGCTTGCGGAGTATTCAATACATCAACAGGGGTTGTTGTGGCATACCATGCTTTGCTATCTGAAGCTTCATCAGTAAGCCAACTAGCTAAACTTGATATTGCTGTAATACCTGAAGTGCCGACAGAAGAGATGACAGGAGCTGTTATATCTGCGACAGGAGGTGTGGTTGTCGCTGTGTCTCCGCCATTAGAGTCGCAGTCATCATTATCATCGTCATCATCTCCATCATCATCGCCATGATCTTTCTTGTCATGTTTCTTTTCTTTTTTATGCTTCTTCTCTTTCTCTTCGCAATCTCTATCATCTGATTCATCGTGATGTATATATAGAGAAAGAGGCGTTGTAGTAGCTAAAGAAAGTTTCTTAGCTATGCCGGGAGCTATCAGAAGACCAGGTGGCACCTTACCAGACTTACCGGCGCCATGTTCCAATAGTTCATTAAGCTTTCTAATTGTCTTTGGTCCCACAATGCCAATATCTTCTATGCCGTGCTTTTTTTGGAATTTCTTAATGGCTTTCTCTGTCAAAAAACCGAAATATCCGCTAACTATACCTTCAGGATAAACATCGCTGTCACTCTTCAAAAATTCCTGGAGTTTTGCCACATCATCTCCTGATATTCCTTTATATAAAGACCTAGTAAGCTGAAGTTCAGTTTTTATAATCCTAACTTCAGTATTTAAAGACTTTATCTGTTCCTGAAGAGTTTTAACCTGCTCCATAAGAGATGTTATTAAAGCCTGAAGATCGCTTGCAGTATCTTGAGCAAACGCAGGCATCGCCTGAGAAAAGCCGAGAGCAAGCACCATAATACCTATAATTATACCTTTTTTCATATTTCTATTAATTTTATTGTTAATAATTCTTATAATAACCCTATTTAATAATTTCGACTTTTTATCTTAAAAGGCTTTTATACCTATTTAAATAAAAAGACGGCTTAACTGTCTTAAAATTACAACTGCTAGAATCACCCCAAAATAGATGAGGAAAAATATATAATCAATATGCCGAAAACTATCAAAAACATCTGAAGAGCGCTGCTTATCTTTCCCCTTGAACCTTCTCCATCGTGAAGTTCCGGTATAAGGTCCGAAGCCGCTATATAGAGGAAGTTGCCCGCCACAATGCCCAAAGCCGGGATTATCAAACTATCAACTTTCGGAGCGGCAAAATAAGCAAGAAGTGAACCGGCAATAGTGGTAAGCGCAATCAAGAAGTTATAAAAGAGAGCCTTTCTTACAGAATACCCGGCATGAATAAGTATAAAGAAATCTGAGATTTCCATTGGCGCTTCGTGAACCAAAACAGCTAAAGTGGTGACTATCCCAAGGTTAAAATCAACAAGAAAGGCTAGGGCAATAATAATACCGTCAATGAAGTTGTGAATCGCATCTCCTAATAACACCTTTACCCCTTCCCTTGTGTTATGAATATGGCAATCCGCCGTATGACAGTGAGACCAAGATAAAACTCTTGTTAATGCAAAAAATGCCAGAAATCCCGCTAAAACATAAGCAAAAACAAAACCTGAAGAAGATTCTTCAAGCGCTTCCGGTAAAATATCAAAAAAAATGACTCCCAAAAGCGTCCCAACTGAAAAACTGACAAGATAATTTATATATTTAGTAACATTCTTCTTAAATAAAAAGACAATAACCTGACCTATAAGAGCCACAATAGATTGAGCTGCGCTTGCCCCTAAAATCCAAAACAATAACATCGCTTAATTATATGACACTATCCGCTTCTTGAAAAGTTATATCATTACCTTGACTGATTGACATATTTTACTAACTATGCTAGTATAGCATTTGCACCAGCAGTTTCGTTGGTGTTTTATTTTTGCCCGTAGATCTACGGGATCGCCCATTTCAGGCCATTTTCTTATATGATAAAGGCCGGAATTAAGCGACTATTCAGACAAAAGAACACTTACTAATAAAGAATAGGCCAAAAATAAATATATCAGATATGAATACTTTCATAAGTTCAATCGCTTTAGTCGGAATGCTTCTCAACGCATCAACAACAATTCCAGTTGAACAAGAGGAAGAGCCAGCGCCGAGTATGCCGGCAAAAGATATAAAAATTGCCGGCGACCTGATAGCTAGATATGAAAAATACAAGTCATTATTTAGCCAGGAAGAATCAATTGAAAAAGATGAGGACAACAGTTCACATATAATACTAGAGACTGGAGAAGCTGAGGTGACAGCTTACTCAAGCACGCCAGACCAAACAGACAACGATCCATTTATAATGGCATCCGGTAAACATGTTTACGATGGAGCGATTGCTGCGAACTTTCTTCCTTTCGGGACCAAAGTGCGTTTCCCTGAAATCTACGGCGATAAAATATTTACAGTAGAAGACAGGATGCACAGAAGATTCTCTGAAAGAATGGATATCTGGATGGAGACAAGACGAGAGGCTGAAGTATTCGGCATCAAGAAAATCAGATATGAAGTCGTGGAAGAAAAAGAATCAAACGCTGAAAAGATAGCGATGAACTAAAAATAAAAAAGGCGTACGATTAAATTGTACGCCTTTTTTATTTAATTATACAAAAAAAATCGGCGAGCAGGTATCTGCTCGCCGACCAACAAGACACATCATACCTATCGAACCGGCTTGTCCCCAAGCCAAGCGCCGCAACGACGGCACTTCTTTCTTTGAAAATAATATTTATTGCCAAGTTCGTTGGTATCCTCCTTCATCTCTAAAGTGCTGTATTCTTCCTTATGGCAACAGTGATATGCGCAAATACATTCTTCCATAAAGACCTCCTTTTTTTCCGCTTATAAAAATAATCCGAAAAAGGTTAGGATATTATAGTAGAAGCTCGCTGGCATCTTCTTGTATGGAATATTCAATTCGATCTTGTCGTGACAATTCCTGCAAACCTTTACGACACCTCCTTTGTTTCTATTGCCTTTGCCGTAATGCCTCTTTGGCAATACATGATGCCTCGTTGGCTCTTTCATTTTCTTGCAAACCGGGCATACCCAACCGCTTGCAGGCATATACTCTACCTCCATTTTTGTTAAAGATCGGACCCCATCTCTTCCTATTTATTTTTTATCACTAAATAATCCAAAAATCAACAAACACGGTGGAGAATTTTATACAATCATCACCTGCTTTCCGTTGCCAGCTGACCGCAAGCGGCTTTAATCTCCCCGCCGAAACGATAGCGCTCCGACACTGGGATACCGGCTTTTTCCAAAATTTCCTTAAACTTCCGCACTGAATTATGAGAAGAAGGCTCCATCCCCTCTTTCCCTGTCGGATTGTAGACTATCAAGTTAACAAAATGCAGAGGCTTCTTCATAAGCCTCGCCAACCTTTCAGCATCCTCCTTAGAGTCATTTATCCCTTTCAGCATAATATATTCAAACATAACTTGCCTTGATGTCTTATTAATATAACTATCCACCGCGGACAAAACTTCTTTCAGTGGATATTTTATATTAACCGGCATCAGCTTTAAACGAAGTTCATCGTATGGAGCATGGAGAGATATAGCTAGGTTTACTTGCAAGTTTTCTTCTGCCAGTTTATTTATACCCTCAATAACTCCACTCGTTGAGATAGAGATTTTCCTTGCGCCGATGTTTAGACCGTCTTTTTCATTTAGAGTACGGACTGCCGAAAGAACATTGTCATAATTTAAAAAAGGCTCCCCCATCCCCATAAAGACAACATTGGTAACCTTATCTTCTCCGTGAGACTTAAGATAACGCGCGAAAAACAAGACCTGACCCACAATCTCATCTTCAGTTAAATTCCTAATGAGCCCCATCGCTCCAGTAGCGCAAAAGCCGCACTTCATAGGACAGCCAACCTGAGAAGAAACACAGACGGTAGAGCGACCACCCATATGACGCATTAACACGCTCTCAATTTTCAGCCCATCATCAAGCGTTATAATCGCTTTTAAGACGTCATCATCTGATTCCACAACCTCGCCTCTAACTTCAAGAGGGCACTCTTTGTTCAATACTTCTCTTAACTTAGGCGGTAGATAAGTGGCAGAAGACCAATCATCTATTAAACTTTTAAAAACCGCATCTCTTGCTTGCTTGAGGCGATACTTTGGCTCATTTTTCAAAACTTCTTTTAGTTTATCTAATTTCATAATTTTAGTATATCAAATTCACAAAATTTTGATTCATTCAAGAACAAAATATCTAAAACATCCAACCGGCCTGCCTTCTCCTTAAATAAAATCAATAACGAGGAGACGGCTCTACTATGCCGAGCCTATGATTCACAATCCGCGCCATGGCGTATAAGAGACTTGATAAACGATTAAGATAAGCTAATGTGTTAGAGCTAACCTCCACTTTTCCCTCTTCCTTCACCTCCACCACCTTACGCTCCGCGCGTCGAGCGATAGTCCTTGAGAAATCAAACATGGAAGAAAGCTCCGCTCCACCTGAGACGAAGAAGCTTGTTATCGGCGGTAGTTCTTCCTCTATACTGGCAATCAAAGCTTCAACCTCTTTTACTCTTTCCTCACCAATCTTCTTATCTCCTCCTGCAACTTCCGCTTGAATTATGAAAAGATTCTGCTGGATATTGTCTATAATCTTATGACAACTGTCTTTGCCTATTATAATCTCATTTTCTTTTGATTTAACCTTGCAAACTCCAAGAAACGAATTGAGTTCATCAAGGTCGCCAAGTGCGCAAGCAATCGCCGAACTCTTAGAGAGTCTTTGGTCGCAACAGCCAAAGATATTAGTATTACCGTCATCCCCTTTCCCAGTATAGATCATATCTTATTTATACAAAAAAACCGGCTGGAAGTAAATTGAAATCCATCATGGGGTCGCGGCTTGTCCGGTCTCATAACCGTACTCGAGGACAAGCAATATATGGTTACAGTACGCGAAAAAATGAACAATATCAAGAAAGTTGCCAAGTTTTACAACTACGACCTCCTCCTAGCCAAAAAGTAAAACGTTGTTGCCCCGTGTCTGCCCTTGGGGCGAGCTTTGTACCCTGAGTAGACCTTTGACACCTCCTACAACCATAGCCCACCGGTTTGACGAAATTTGAGAGCTTGGGACGATTTGCTTAACTTAAGCAAAAACACTCGACCCTAATGAGCCGAGTGTTTTTTAGAAGCATTATTCTACCCCTTAGTTTTTTCCGGATCCTGCCCGTAAGTATACTCCGTTTGAATAACACCGTCCTTGCCGTGAACTACTACTTGCCCTAAATCAGCATTCTTAGCTAATTGCTTTGCCAAATTTAAAGCGTCTGACTTATCCTCAAGTATTTTTACTGCTCTATCGGCTTTATTTTCTTTAACCTTCCAGTCTCCGCCACCTGATGGCAAGACATGATAAACTCTTCTTTTATTCATATTATTATTGATTAGTTAATTTTAATAAAAAGAGTGCCTATGGCAGAAAATCTACCCTAGGCATTTCTTTTACTTCTGAGCTAACTGTTCCTGTAGAGAATGAATGACTACAGTGTTAGCGATGTTTTGCCACAGAACCTTGCTTTTACCGGTTTTATTTGGATTACTATTGTATTCTCTCGTGTGAGCCTCGAGGACTTGTCCAACAATCATAGAACCGTGCTTATCTAAGAATTTTTTTGGATCAACGCTCCAATTTAATTTGCCATCTTTTTCTTCCAATAAAAATCTTAGAGCTGCAAAAATTGGCATCGAAAATCCTTTGGAAAGACGGTACCTAACCGACTGATCAGTAAATGGCAATTTAATGTTGATGGGTTTTCTATTAGCACCCTTACCTCTGTGAGTTTCAACACCGTTAATATTGCCAAACTTTTTAATTCCAACCTGCTTAGAATAATCCTCAAATTTGGAGTAAAGATATTCGTACAGTTCAACGATAGAGGGCAAAATAGGATAAAGTTTTTCGTAGGTAGGCCTGTTCTTTTTATTCAACCATTTATTGAAGCAGGTAGAAATCCCGGTATAAACGATTGTAGGCTGACTACTGTTGCTGTAGAGATCTTTATTTAAGGCGGTCATTAACGCGATAAGCTCTTCAATTTGAAAAGTGGCTACATCCTCGCCCTTATTCTCGTTTTCAAAATAAATAACTTTATCGCTATATTTACCGAGAGCTTGTTTAATACTCTCAAATTCATTTTCCAGATTGGCGATTGATTTGTCAGTAACTTGAACGCTGGTGTTTCTCGCTCTGGCCAATTTAGTAGCAAACTCCTCCGCACCTTCAATAATAGTGACGAATATTGGCAAGTCGGCTAAAGACTCATCGTCCATTTTTTTCTTAAGAACGGCATAAGTGTGCCCACCATCAACTAAACCACCTCGGGGCTCGCCATCCTCGTCTATTCCAAAGTCAATGATTATTTTTTTATCAGACTCATTGGAATTTGGGAAATATACTTTTTCGGCCGTCAGTAATAACCCTCTATTGCAATCCGTAAAATACTCAGGCTCGGTCTCTAGCGTCTCAAACATCTGTTTACATGGCTTGGCATCAATATCGGGTTGTCTGGGATTGGGGGTTGTCGGTATGTTTACCGGCAGATCTTTAAGCAAAATAAAAAGGAAATGAGTCTTAATGGCCTCGTTTCCTTCGGGTTCGTAATAGTTTAATTTTCTGCTGATTGTGCGTGCTTGGGAGTAGTTAAACTCCAAGACTTGTTTTTCTTGTGACATGGTCGTTGATGTTAAAATTAGTTAATTTTCCGCCATCTAAGAGCAAGATTGCTTTAGTTGACTTTGAATTCGCGGCAAGGTTACCTGCAAATTCTATTACTATTATAGCAAACAAGTTTTTAAGGAGTCAAGGACTTGGGTCTAATTTGCTTCAACAGTTTTTACCTCATCCTCGGTGAGACCATAAAGTTTATACACCAACTCATCTATCTGGCGTTCAATCTCCCGAACCTTAGTTTGTTTCTCTGGACTGGCTAAATAGTCCGTTGATTTTATAAACTCAATAATTTTAGTAGTCAGGCTGGCTAAGTCTTTTTGATCTGTCTTAGAAGCTTCATAAAGTGGGATGTCAATGATTGGTTCTTTATCAATTTGGTAATTATTGCCTTGCATTTTTCCTTTATGTCTAAGCCAAAAAGCCACCAGTTTTGAATTCAAGATAGCCACTAAGTATTTTTGATCAACTCTTTCAGTTTTTATGACATAAAAAGTTGCAGAGACATAACTATCAAAATCAGTATAAGTAAATGTTGGCTTAGTGCATTTTCTCAGGGCAATAATTTTTTCTCCAATAAAAAAATTATTATCTCGAGATCTGTGTAAGCCATACGGCTTATTATCAGAAGTAACTACTTTTATATATCTATTAAGGTGATTCTTAATCCCAGGAAACGCATCCATTTTTTTCTTATCCTTAAAACTTGAGTCGGTATAAATAATCCATTTAGTATTTTTAGAATTGCCGTTCCACCTTTTTAATTCATCAGTTGTATAAAAAGGTTTAGTTATAGATAAATCATTTTTTGTAAGTTTTAATCCTTTTAATTCCTCGTCAGATAAGACAAAAATGCCATCGCCAATATTGAATTCATTACCCAACACGTTTTGACTAGCCTTATTTACATAATCTTGCGGAGCAACTATTCCCTGAGCAACTTCTTTATTTGCGTCAAGATGAAAATTTGCCTTGTTTAAAATTTTTTCTAGGATAGGTTCTGTCCCTGAATTACTGAAGGTAAGCATTTTGTCTCTGAATTTATCCCTATTTATTTTCGGCGTTAAATACTCTGCCTTGTGATTGTTTTCTTTATTTAAGATAGTGATTACATCATCGAGTTCTAAGGCATTACCAAAAAGTCTTCTATGATCGAATGAATAATCGTCAATGGCAGTATTTTTTCTGAACATCATCACCATAGTTTGTATGCCCGCTTGAAATATTTTGAAATCGCCAAAATCTATCAAACTCAGAACCTGTGTGTCTGTTATCACCTTATTTCTCATTTTTGAAGCACCATAGCTCGTGACCCAATTATTTTGTGCAATAAATGTGACTATGCCAGAATCATCTTTTGCTAAATCGATACCTTTGCACGTAAAGAGATACCAAAGATCCATTTTGCCTTGATAATATGGAGAATGTCTAAGTCCGTTGAAGGCGGAACGATTAATATATTCTTTGACATACGGCGGATTAGCAATAACCACATCAAAACCACCATTCTCTTGGAAAACTTCGGAAAAATGTAGCTTCCACAAAAAGAATGGCCTTGAGCTTTCTCTTTCTAGCTTTTGAAGCGTCGTCCGAATAGCTTCTATTTGTTGCTCGGCAATCTTGATTTTCTTTTCATCTTGGGTATTTTTCTTTACGGTGTTTAATCTTTGAATCTCCTCGTCGCATTTTGCCGATATAAAAGACTGCTCTTTTTCATCAATCTTCTGCTTCAAAATCAGCTTCTTGTTTTTATTGTTTTCCTCAAAATAAACGCTGTGCAGTTTTTTCAACTCATCAAAAATATCCTCGCTTTTATCCTTAAAGAGTTTGTGCTGGGTTTCTTTTTCAAAGAGATTTTTTGCGTTTTTAGTTCGTCGGTCAACCTTAACCAAATCATCAAGATTGAATTTAATAACCGTGTCACCAATAACCAAATCCTCAATCAAGCTATTGCCCTGCATTATTTTATAATCCAAGTTAGGCAATGGCTTGATCTGTTTGATATCATCCTCGTCAACGATCAAAGAGAGCCACAAGCGAAGCTTGGCAATCTCAACCGCACCAGGGTCAAGGTCAACACCGTAAAGAGAATTTTGGATGCAATCACGCTTGAAGCCGTAAATAGTTCGGTCGGTATTTTTGATATAGCTAGAAAGCACGGTCCGAGCCTTTACTATCTCGCTCATCATGCCAACAGGGAAAGCCCCGGAGCCAATGGCCGGATCGCAAACTTTAATAGTGGCTAACTTGTCATCAACTTCCTCGGCAAACTTACCAATAGATTCCGGTAAAATTGATTCGTAAGAACCCTTGTAATCTGGGTCGTTTTCCTTTTTAGCAATATAAGTAGCTTCGTGCTCGGCAACATTTTCTCCAAACTTAATCAACTTCTCTAAATCTTCTTTGGAAACCTTACCCTCAAGCTCGGTTGCAAGGTAATTGATTAGACTCTGCTCACACATATAGTGGACTATTTCTCGAGGGGTATAGTAGGTGCCTTTGGACTTACGGTCCTTAACTTCAAGCAAGTTTTCAAAAACCTTGCCAAGCATCTCTGGGTCCACAGCGACCTCTTTTTCCAGTGGCTCATCTTCCTTAACAGTGAAGTTATAACGATCAAAAATGTCCAGAATGCCGTCACCGATGTCGCCAGTTTTTGGATTCTTGCGGTCATTTGAAAATAGGTCGTTGGGAATATTTATCGCTGTATTAACCCAGTCATAATTATTAATTGGATCAAAAAGACCACCATTCAAAAATGGGATTTTACATTCAAATCGGCTATAAAAATCATCGTCTCGTTCTTTGGCTAAAGCCTCATAAAACAACGGCTCAAGATAATCATTAAAATAATTCTTATCTGCGTCGCAAGCTTTGGTAAACAAAGTCCTCAAAAACCTCTTGTCGCCATCGCCCCAGCTTTTTGTCATTGGCACGCCAAACCAACCCTTTTTCTGTAAGAAATATAAGAAAACAATCTGGCCAAGTAATTTTTTGGAAAAGTCTACGATATTAACATTCTTTTCAGCAAAATCCTTTTTGATAGCTGGATTATTGCTAACAATATCTTCCAAAGTCTCTTGAACCCTAAGGAATAGGTCGCGATATTTTTCAAAGAATTCTTTGGTGACCTTTTCAATGTTAAAAGCTTCTTCAAGTTGCTTGAGTAAAGGATTGTGGCTATCGTCCTCAACAATGGGAGAAAGGCGACTCTGGGCGGTATGGCTATTTTCATTTGAACCAACCAAGAAAGACCAGCGTTTGGCTGGAGTAAACTCTTCCTTAACCTTTGTGCGTCCATTTTTGCCTTCTTCAAACTTATATTCCATCTTAACCAACGAGAAACGCCAATCGGCAGAATCCGGAGACACAAAGGCGACTAAAGCTGCGTCTTTTTGTTTTCCACCCCGACTACCATTTAAATACCAAGCAATAAAATTCCTTTGTCTCGTCCGTGCTCGTTCAAGAGTTGAGTCCTTTTTCAAATGAACGATAAGAATATCGATGCTGTTCTCACCATCAGAATATTTACCGACTCTTTCAAAAGTATTTATATATTGATCGTATGCATCGGGGATAGTGTTTCCGCGATAAACAAAAGACGCTTCTTCGTATGAGTTGAGAAGTTCACGAATAAACCTGATAAATTTTGTTTTATCAAAAGAATTTTGAAATACATCTTTTACTAGGTCTTGTGACTGCTTTTTCTCCATACATTTATTTGATTAAATATTCGGACAGAATCACTTCTCGCTTACCAGTATTGCTTGCACCGGATTCAGCAAAATGACCGCTTAGGAGTCGATTGGAGATGTTGGTTTCAAGGACTCCGAGGATGCGCAAAGGATTTGGTACTTTGTTTGTTTCCAATTCTTTATTTAAGACCTGAAGTGTGACTCTGGTGGTTTGTTTTGGCAGGCCACCTTCTTCCAGCTGAATAATAACCTTTTTGAGATATAGTTCCTGATCTTCGGTGAATTGTCGGCGATCTTTCATTGTCGCTTTAAGAATTCGCAAAATTTGAGTGGCACTGTCTCGGCCACCTCTCATTTTTACTTCCGGCATTTCTTCAGTGGTTGCAAAAACAAAGGCTTTCTTATTCTCATCCAACAATCCATAAAAGTTTTTGTCAGTTTTCTCTTGGTTAGTATTCTCAGTAGTTTCAAGAATTTTGGCCGTTGAGAAAAAATCTAATTCTTTGGAATCATTGCCGGTATTAGCTATAAAGAATTTTTGCACCTTACCTCGGCGAAAATAAGTAATAAGGTGGCCGGCCAAGTTCCTGTCTATTCTTGCGGTCCTAGCTTTTTTTGGTAGATGTTTTATTTTCTCAAATAGATCTGGATTTTTATCACGCAATTCTTTGATTGCATGTAAATATTTCAATTCGCTTTCCTCACCATCGTCTTCACCAGTAATAAACTTCTCGGAAGTTAAGCGATTAAATAATTCATGTGAGCCGATTGGTTCGTTTTCAGTTAAAAGATGAGCATCTCCACCAAGAAGGGCTAGGAAAGCGTTAATTTTGGCTTCAGCGGCCTCCCGAAGCTTAATCTGGTCATTGCCTTGTTTTGTTGGGAAAAAGTTATAAGTGTAAATTTTATCAAATTTAGTATCAACACGATTGATACGACCAACCCTCTGCATCATGCGGGTCGGGTTCCAAGGGATGTCATAGTTTATAACCACATTAGAGCGGTGTAGGTTTACGCCTTCAGCCAAAACCTCAGTACAAATAAGAATACGATAATCATCCTTTGGAAATTTAGCTTTGGCGTCAAAGTTTTCAATGACTTGTTCGCGGACTAATTCACTTGAGCCGCCGGTAAAACAGACCGCCTGTCCGGGTATTTTTTCTTCAATATTCTTAGTTAGATATTCCGCCGTTTCTTTTGATTCAGTAAAGATAATTAGTTTATTCTTTTTGAGAATTGGATTGGTGGAAAGTTTATCAATAAAAGCTACAAGCTTTGGGTCTCGTTTAATGCCAGTCCACATAGCATGTATTTCTTTCAAAATATTTAGGTCATTTTGCAAATCTTTTCTTAGATCATCCTTAAAATCCTTACTTGGAAGCTTTTCGGCTTTGCCCTCACTTATCAAATTTTCAACAGCGTCATCATTGTCATCTTCCAAGTACTCAAAAATCTTATTGGTATATTTCTTGCTGACATAAACATCGCCTTTTTCCAATTCAGATAAGAATGAAGTATACGAATTTATGAACCTATCAAGAGAATTGCGGAAAGCGTAAAAACTGCTCTCCAGTCGTTTGATAAGCAAGATTTTCATAAACTTACCCATGTTCTTTTGTGCCAACTCTTCCGGCTGACTCAACTCGCCCTTGTAGTACAGCATCGGGGTATAACGAGAGTATTTGAATTTTTTGGCAATCAGTTCAATCGTCTTGATGAATACCGAGTCTTCGTCCTCGTTCAATTCATAGAAAACTGCCTCTGGTTTTTCAACTTCAGGAAATTTCAGTTTTTGTTTAGCCAAATCTTCGGCAAAGTATTTATTAATCTCCGAACGAGTTCGGCGAACCATCAGATACTTCAAAACCTTTTCTCTGATTTCTTTGGCGTTTTCTTTAACAGTATTTATATAAACAGCATAATCTTTTTGACGATCAAGGTTCTTGAGTTTTCTCTCAAGGCTGGCAAAAAACTGTTCGAGATCCGGGAGGTTAGGAATGGTGCTCTTTCGGGCTTTCTGGAAAAGCTTAATTTGGCTTAAAATATCTTTTGGCGAATTATTATAAGGAGTAGCGGTAACTAAGATCACTTTTTTACCCCGACAAATTTCGGCTAGTTTTTCGTAGGTGGCATTGTTCTCGGTCCTAAATCGATGAGCTTCATCAATAATGATGTTGTCAAACTTTTCAACACCTCGCTTAATAATCTCATCAAGTTTACCGACAGATTCACATTCTGCTGAAACCTTAAAATCAAGCAATACATTAGCCCATGATCCCGGATTCTTTTTATCTATCAAAACAGGAGGGGCAATAACCAACGTTCTGCCATCCAGCTGGCCGGCAAGCATAGAGGCAATATAAGTTTTACCAAGACCAACAACATCGGAAATAAAAACTCCACCATATTCTTCAAGAATCTTTTTTGCGTTTATAACGGCTTGTTTCTGATATTCAAACTCCTTAAATTCCTCTGGGAGATATTTCAAAAACATCTCATCTTGCTGGTTTAGATCATCTTTAAAATATTCATATAAAAATTTGAGATAAAGCTCATATGGGGTAATACTGTCGTTAAGCCATGTTTTTGTTTGAATAGTTTCAATATATTTTTGACTGACATCAACAGCGTCTTTCCAAAGCTTGTTAAACTTTTCTAAGGCAAAATCGTAGTCGGCTCTGTTTTTAAGCTCAACGTTAAACTCCAAGTTATCCACGAGTCCAGCCTGAGTAAAATTGCTTGACCCGGTGATAACCCTACCTTTGTCCCTGTCTTCATCGCCAAAGGTCATAATATAAACCTTGGCGTGTATTTTTTCTGTTGGATAGGCACGAATCTCAAGACGACCGGATTTTATCCATTGGATAAATTTGGAGACGCCGTCCTCCACTTTTTCACTATCCTCGGCCTCTTCCATTTCTTTCTCGATTGCAGTACCTAATTGTTCCTTAGTTTCGGCACTGGAAAACTGCAGAGCGGATTGCTCGGCCGGATTTGCTTTCTGCATCAGATCATATGTTTGCTGGTTTGTGCTGATACCGATAAGAATTCTAACCTTGTCGGTGCTTTCAAGAGATTTGTATAGAGTATGAAAACCACTAGTATAAAAATAACCAACCAAACAATCAAAGAATTTAGTGTCCTTGATTAATACTTCAAATCTCTGTTTGAGACTTTGAGCTTTTTCGTTTGTTATAAATGTTAAGTCTGAATTCATATTTTTAATTGTTATTTTGAAATCACTTCATAATCTTTCTTATCGCCACCGACCCGAACGTAATCTTCGCATCCGTCAATATAAATGGCTTTACACTTACATTCAATAAGCTTTTTGTTGGTATTCCAAAAAATCTCATCTCCGCAATGAGCGCATTTGTAGTAGGTTTCCTGTTTAGTTGTTGTGGCGATTTCCTTTGGCATACAGATTTTATATTTTCTTGTATCTCACGCCCCGGCCTTGACCGACTCGCTCAACCAAACGCAAAGTCACCAATCTGGCGAGAGATTGTTTTATAGTCACTTGCGGGACAGAGCCATTGAGACGTTTATCGATTTCGGCTACGCCCAAAGTCTCGCCGTCTTTTAGGATAGCGAAAACCTGCTCTTGTCTTTCGGACAAAAGTTTTTCCGGCTGTTCGGCATTCATCAGTTTTCGAGCGATATCACCTTGAGTCAGCAACGCATCAAGCAAAAAATTGAGCCATGGCGTAATATCTTCGTTCTCCGTTTTGTGATTATTTTGCGTCGCCCGGAGAGCGAGATAATATTTGTCCTTGCGTTCCTCGATAATTTCATCAAGCGAAGCATACGGCACATATGCGTAATCATTGCGAAGCAAAAGCAAGTTTGTCAGGGCACGGCTAAGACGGCCGTTTCCATCAAGAAACGGGTGAATCGCCAAAAATTCAAAGACAAAGTTTGCAATGATAAGCACAGGGTGAAGTTCCTTCTTTTCCAGCTCCTGATTTGTCCAGTCAATGATCGCCTCCATTTCCGGCTTGACCAGATAGGGTTTTGTCGGGTTGAACAGAACAATCTCTTCGCCTTTTTCATTTTTCATGACCACCGCATTGTCGGAATTTTTATACTTGCCTTTGTGCACTTGATCTTTTTCAGAGAACTGCAAAAGGATGCTGTGAAATTGCAGAATATTATTCTCAGTCAATTTGAGCGTACGGTAGTGATCAAAAACTCTTCCGAGTAAGTCGGCATAACCGGCGACTTCTTGTTCGTCACGATTTTTGGGAGGATTGGATTTCAGGCCGCGCAAAAGACGAGCCACTTCTTCGTCGCTCATCTTTGATCCTTCAATACGGGTTGAGGCGCCGGTAGACGTAATGATCACAGATAACTTTAACCGGCCTAAAATCTGCGGGGAGAGTCGCAGACTGCCATGCCAAAGACCCTTGAACTCGTCAATTTTAGCGATCTTGCCGAGTATCTCCTGGCTCAGTTTTATTCGTTTGTTGAAGCTGTTTTCGCTCATATTTTTGTTATATCTTGATGCTATATAGATAACTATATCCAATTATATACGAAAGCATCCCTACAAGTCAACTATTACTATATCAACGTAGTGATATAGAGGCTCAAGAGGACAATAATATGCTTTAAAATAATGACTTTTCTGGCTATTTACTAAATGAGTTTTGGCGTTTCCGAAATAGTACACTTTTGTACCATTGCTGAAATGCGTACTGGAAATGGCCTTTAAAGTCATCTCCAGTTCAAATTACACACTACTCTATGGCAAAACAGGTAAAAGTGGTAAAATAAAATCAACAATTTAATAATTTCGCTCCAAGGGGCGACCTGAATGGTATTCCGCGGCTCAAGGGCTCGTAATCGTTATCACTTTTTGTGGTAACCGGTTACGAGCTCTTTTGCTTCAGAGGCATAAGAAAATGAATATGAAAAATGAAAATGCAAAATTAGTTTTTATTTATTCCCTGCTGGGGAACGTGGAATCCTATACGGATGTCACGCACAAAATCCCGGCCAAAGTGTATTTTAATTGCCCTCTTCCGGATTTTGATATCGCGGATCAGAAAAATGTTCTGGCCGAGTTGAAAAAGAACAAGATTATTTCCAACTTTAAGCTGGACGATGGCGATTTTGTAATCTCCAAGCCGAGCAGGTCCATGCTCAATGACTATTATTTCAAACTAAGGGATAAACCGGCGCCAAAACCGGAAATGCTGGTGGATACCAAGATAAGGTTTGATGAGAGGACTGGAATAATAAGCGTGGGAGAGAAAGCTTGTGAGATTCCAATCAACACTAACCAATATTTTCTCTGCAAGGCGATATTTGCGGTCCCATTCGGCACGTTGGTACAGGAAATTGATATTTTGGACTTGATGGACTGGGCAAAAGATAGCAAAGACAGCGTCTATGATGCCATGCGAGAAGTTAATAGAAAAATTAAGCAGAAACTCGGCATAGACAAATTTATGAAATGGAAAGTCAGACGCATATTTGTTGATTACAAAACCGGATAAGGTGGAGTCCGACCCGATTCGGAGGCCTAAGAGCAGACTGGAATAAACAGTCTGCTTTTTATTTGGCGGACTGGCAAACAATATGCCAAAGCCGATACCAACAAAGAAAATACCGCCTCTCACCCTTGAACAAATGGAGGAAATTTTCATGGACAGATTAGCCAACCTGATCGTCCGGCTTTTGGATTACCGCCAAGAGGAAAAAGATAAAGCTAAACAAAATGAACATGAAAAACCAACCGGACAGCAATAATTTTACTACCAGCGACTTCTACGCGGCCGCTTTTCTTGTGGCCAAGGGATATAAGTTGCTTGGCATAGATAAAGCCGACTCGCGCCGGTTTCATTTTATTTTTACCAATGAACCCGATCGTCCCCAGCTGGTAAGCGCTTTCTTTGCTGGTTTAGTCGAGGTCAACGCTAAAGCGTTCGTGACGGCGATCAAAGAGCTGAAGTCGCTCATGTATAACGATGCCATGAGCTAAAACCGGTCCAATATGGAATATGAATATGGAAAATCTACCATTCGAAATAGACAATAACGATTATGTAAAGCTTCCCCGAAGCATCAAGACCGCCCTAGTGGACGGCTATTTGAGTTTTGAGGAATACTCGGTCCTCGTCTGGCTGTGGATCAACGCCAATCCTAGAATCGGTAAAGCTCATGTAAGCTATGCCGGACTTTCTAAAGACTTTAAGGAAAAATATTCCAAGAATCACATCAATCGGCTGATGTTAAACCTGAAGCGTAAGAAGTGGATATGGTTTCCCGTACAGCAAGGTCGCAGAAGTTCGTTCCATGTTGATATCTCTAATTACCCCTTATCTAATGGCGGTTTTGTAGAGCTTGAAGTACGCAAGAAACAGAAGTCGGGCAGAAGTGAGGATGATACTGACGAGCATTTACCAGCAGAAGTGCCGACAGAAGTTATTAATGTTCAGCAGAAGTTGGAAAGCGACAAAAACGCTTTAGTGGATAGGTTTTCTTTCGGTTCGGAAAGTTCGTTCGGCAGAAGTTCCAAGAACGACAACGAGAATGAAAATAAAAACAACCGATCGAAGGGTCGACGGCCGGCAAGAGGATTCTCTCCCAAGTCTTACGAGGAACAGAAATGTTGGGAGATTGCCCAAGAACTGGGAGAAAAAGATATGACCTTTATCCTATCGGCCCTAAAGAAGTACGGACTGGCAAGAATTGAGGAAGCTCGCCAATCTGTAATGGATCAACCGAGCGATAAAGTGAGGAGTAAAGGTGCGTATTTCAATAAATTATTAAGTCTTTAAAAGATACTAAATGATACCCAAATGGCAAAAAATGTAGACATAAAAAACGAAAAATATCAGAATGCAATCCGCTTAAAATATAGTGATTTCACTTATTCAGAGATTGCCCAACTGCTAAAAGTCTCTCATGTCAGTGTAAAGAGATGGTTTAGGCTGGACGGTTTACTTAAAGAGGAATACGAACGATATGAAAAAGAAAGAAATAAAGTTCGCGACAAAGAGACCGACACCGTCCTAATGAAACACGCCGAAACCGCATCCAAGATGTTAGTCAGTCTTATGGGTGCCAAAAGCGATGCTATGAAATTCCGAGCGGCCAAAACCATCCTTGATTTTGTCCGAGGTCCAGCTGGAGGCAGAGACGATGATTTCACTGATGAGGAATATAAAAGAAGTAGTCGTCAAATAGAAGAAATCTTAGAGAAATACAAGAGTAAAAAGACTGTGGGCAACTAACGCTTAGCTTGTTGCCAAAAATAGCGTATGTTGTGTTTGAAAGCTAAGCCTAAAATTATTAGCCAAAATTAAAATGAAAATAATATGGAACATGCATTAATTTACTGCCGAGTCTCAACCGAGGAACAGGCCGAGGACGGTCACCACTCCCTTGCGACCCAGCTCAAGCTCTGCAAGCGAGCGATCGAGGAAAGTAACAAATTCAAACTGATAGACGACGGCGTTTTTGAAGACCCTGGCCGATCAGCCACCAACATGAACCGGCCGGGTCTGCAAGACATGCTTCTTCGAGTCCAAGACGACAAAGCCATTCGCGCTGTCTTTATCCAAGACACTGACCGACTAGCAAGAAATGCTCTTGATCACATGCAGATCAAAGCGATCCTCAAAAAGCATAACGTCGAATTGTTTTCCGTCTCCCAACCGGGCATAACCGACTCACCCGAGGGTAACTTTATGGACTTGGTGATTGCCGGCGTTAACCAACTCCAATCGCAAATCACATCCAGAAAAACTCTAAAAAGTCTCGAGCAGAAATTCTGGGACGGCTGGTGGCCGACAGGTGTTGCCGTTGGATATTTAAATGCCGGTGATCCGAGCGATGATAAAAAGAGGATCATTGTCGTGGACGAGGAACGTGCACCACTTGTTCAAGAAGCATTCAACATGTATGTCACCGGAGATTATTCAGTCTACGAAGTCCGTGATGCTTTATACAAAAAAGGATTCAGAACCCACGCCGGTAAACGACTTGCTCATAGCAAAATGATTGAGGTACTCAAAAATCCTTTTTATTACGGCGAGATGCGCTGGAGAGGATTAGTGCATACCGGAAAACATAAACCGCTTATCGATAAAGAAACCTGGGAGCGGGTCCAGCTAGTCATGGCTGAACATAATCGTTATGCCTGCCGTCGACAAAAGTTTAATTTCATACTCCGCGGACTTACCTTCTGCGCCAACTGCGGACAGCGATACACTGCCGAGCATCACCCCAAGAAAAATAAGTCCTACTATCACTGCAACCGATCCGGCGATCAGATTAAATGTCACGATAAATATGTAGAGGTCTGGGATCTGGAACAGCAGATCGCTGATTTGTTTAAGTACATAGAATTCACGCCGAGCTTTAAGGAACGGCTGGTCGCAAAAATTGAGAAAATCTATGGCTCTCGCAAGGAAGTAATTAATAAAGAAAAGCGATCCTTAAATACCCAAAAAATGTTGGCAGAAAAGAAGCGCGATGTAGCTGAGGAAAAACTTTTTGCCGGACTGATAACAGACGATGACTTCACTAGGGTAAAAGTAAAAATCAAAGAGCAGATCGAAGCTATTCAAGATGAACTCTATAAACAAGACAAGAGGCTCAACATGCGAATTGATGAACTTCAGGACGTCCTGCTTTTTGCCCGAAACGCCTACGAGGCATTTATCAAAGCACCGGCCGAACTACAGCGATTATTCCTCGGACTCTACTGGGACAGATTTGAGGTAACCGATAAGAAAGTGGTGACCGTTCTGCCAACTCCGATCATTCGAGGATTAATGATGGCCGAGGATATGGTCTTTACCAAAAAATACCAGGAAATCAGAGAACCAAGGATCATAACCGACATGGCAGTGGAATTCACACCAGTGGTAGCCGGTAAATCAAAACCTAAGATGATTGCCCCTAAAACACAAAAATCCCGACGTAATGCCGAGATTCCTGTGATGGTATCCAATCAACCAGACTCGGTTATATTAGATACCGTCTGGGGTGGCCAACCGGGATCGAACCGGCAAATTTCAATAATAAATATCGGGGAGGCATAGGGGATTTGAACCCCCCCTAGCACTTCCACAGAGTGCCGTGCTACCACTACACCAATGCCTCCATAAATCTTTTATCTTATTCTTTATAATTATGTACTAGAAAATGACAATTATAGCAAAGCCAGACTAAATTTTTTATTTTGTTATTTTTACGATTCTTGTCTATGTGGTGTACAACTAAAATCCTAAGATCTTCCTCCTCGCATATCTTACATCTGGCGCTCTTATCACTCCTTAATAAAATATTACGATAAGATTTCTCTCCGCCCTTCCAATTTGGATGATTTGAATCAATATACAGTATACTATTTCTCCAAATAGCTTGGCAAGATTTGCCGCAAAAAAAATTATTACTCTTTGAATGTTTTAGTTAGAAGCCGATTTTTAATCTAATCAGATAACCAATTATCATAAAAATCATCCCTAAAACACCAACCAACTGTTCTTTTTTCATTGTTCTTAACACTCGGCCATTTACCTTGTGTTCTTTTAAAAAACGATGATGAACAGCAATAGCTGTAAAGCCTACCATAAGCTTGCCCAAAACATCAAGCGTATGGGCTAAAAATGTTATATCCATATATTTAGATACTATCAGATTTTTTAGAAAATAAAAAGATACATCGTATATCCTCACGAAAGCAAAGCAGTTTGCTTTCTTCCTGTCCACAAACTGCGCTTCGCTTGTTGTGCCCAGGAGAGGACTTGAACCTCCACGTTCTTGCGAACACTAGCCCCTCAAGCTAGCCTGTCTACCAGTTTCAGCACCTGGGCATAACCCCATACAATACTAGCAGGTTATTATTGAGAAGCAGGCTCTACGTCCACCTCCACCTCTTTAGCCGCTTCGTCAGTATTAACGGTAGCAATATCATTAGTTATTTCAGTATTGATTTCGTTTTCGCCATTACCATCAACAGTCTCTTTCTCCTCTTCCTTTTCTACTGCCTCAACCTTACCTTGAGAATCTGCCTTGGAAGTATCCTTATCCCCTCTGGCTGGGATTAATCTCCTCATCTTTTTCTTAATCTCTTTAACCGCCTTGTCACGGATATAATACAATTTAGATCTTCTTACTTTTGACCTGCGGACAACTTCAATCCTGTCAATCGAAGGGGAAAACAATGGGAATATACGTTCTACGCCAATACCTCCCGATGTCTTACGCACAGTAAAAGTGGCGCCCGGCTCCGAGCCGTGTTTCCTGGCAATCACAAGCCCCTCAAAAGCCTGAAGGCGGGTTTTTCCTTTTTCTTCTATTTTAACCCAAACACGCACCGTATCGCCGGCGCCCATATCTAGATTTGATCGTTTTTTAGTCTCTTCTGGAATAATATTCATAACCTTCAAAATTTATCATAAATCCTTGAGTTTCGCAAGGGTCTCTTTCAAATCATAAGGCAAGTCTGCCTCAATTTTTATTTTACCACCGCAATATAGTTCAAACTCCAGTGATTTTGCGTGCAGGAAATGCCTCGTCAAACCAGGCGGGCACTTAGCGCCCTTGTGGGCATAAAGCGCGTCACAGGCGACAGGATAGCCTATCGCTTTCATATGGACTCTTATTTGATGCGTCCGACCGGTCTTAGGATATACATTCACAAGCGTATAATTTTCAAATCTCTTTATTACTTCATATTCTGTCACTGCGTCGCGCAGAACGCCTCGCGCCCTGCTACCGGCGACAAACTTACGAATGTCTTTCTTACTTTTGCCGATCGGCAAATCTATCATACCCTCTTCTTTCTTAATATTGCCACAAACAAGTGCAACATAGTTTTTTCTAACTTCTCTCTCTTGAAACTGTTTTTTCAAAAATTCAAAAGCTGGCTGAGTTTTAGCGATAACTAACGCGCCGGAAGTTTCCTTGTCTAACCTATGGACAATGCCTGGTCTTAAGACAGGGTCGTCGCCCACTTTTTTTATCTTAGGATATTTCTTAATAAGCCAGTCTGCCAGGCAAAATGTCCCCGGCTTTGTTTGAAGCGCCTTATGCATTAAAACCCCAGCCGGTTTATTTATAACAAGCTGGTCTTTATCTTCATAGATTATTTTAGGTTCCAACATACGCTGTGTCTTTATTCAACCACGCTCAAATTTATCTTGCAAAGAATTCGCAACTCGCCACGCGTGGCGTGTGATTTTTTCATATCAATTTTTGATTGGTTCGTCCGGCAAATATCTCAAATAAGTTTTCGCTGATTCCGAACATCCGGCAAAATCAGTTTCTGGTTCAAAAGGCAACACGAGGTATCTATTCTGAAACGGCTCATACTCGCTAAACCAAATTATCACTTCGCCTTTTTCAGGATCAAGCGACGAATCATCACTCTGTGGTATCTCTACGAAAGCGCAAATCGCCCGCAACGCTTCTTTGGGGAGGTTGTGATAAAGCGCAACGGTATTGTCATAGCTGAATATAAAACCATCATCAGTTATGCCAACTTGAATAAACGGCGGTATGTCCATATCTAAACCATCGGGTACTGCAAATTGTTTATCATTCCAGCGGAAAAAATAGTTTATGCCTTGCGGGTTTGTTTTAGTTCCCGGTATGTATTCAAGCGTTGATTCTATTCTCGTGAACTCCGGGTACGCTCTTTTCACAAATTGCAGGACCGTTGCCTCAATCATGTCTTTGCCGGGAGCGTAACCAAAAAAATCAGCAGGCGTTCGGTGCATCGCAATCACTTTATTCGTGGCGCGATCTACCTCTGCAGTATTACTTGTCGGACTTCCAACCTCTCTAAAGTTCACCATGTGTTCCTCAACAATTATTTCTCCTTTCACCTCGTCAGCATACTGGACGATACCGAAGTTTGCCGATCTTCCATCCGTATCTACAATTTCGTAATTGAAAACTGCGCCAGAGGTAATGCCGGATAATTCGTTCGCAATTTCCACGACTTCTTTGAGGACTGACGTGGCGTTCTCCTTGATAGTTTCTTGCTGTTGGACCGTCTCTCTTATTTCTTTTTTTATCCTTAAATCTGTCCAATCAACAACAAAAATTAAAACAATCGCGACAATAAATAGAATGCTCCCGCTAAAAATAAAGAATTTCCCAAGTTTAGTCATTAGTTTTATTTTATCTCTTTTATGCCTTAAATGAAAATCGCCCTGTTAAGGACAATTTTCGTTCTGAATACCGCGCTCCCGCCGCGGCGGACTCTAGCCATTTCAATTTAATTTAATTTATAATTCCTACCCTGTGCGCGGTGAGGTATTTCATAAATAATAGGACTCGGCTATTACATAGCCAGGTGATTTTCCATCTCAGAGTCTTCGACTCTTCGATAAGGAAAATCCTTTCGAGTCCCTCACGCAAGCAAGGCAGTTTGCTTGCTACCCGCCCGCCATCGTAAGCATGAGCTTACTCAGGCGTTGCGGGCGGGCCGTGCTCGCTCGTTCTACTCGCTGTGCGCGGTGAGGGACTCGCCCAAGCACCACTAAAGGGTGCTGGGTGTCGTGTACTCTTTAGTAGTACACGACGAACCCCCAACCCCCTCGGTGTAAATCCGCCGCGGCGGACTCTAGCCATTTCAATTAACAATAATCGCCTTATTCGGTGCGCGGTGAGGTATTTCCTAAATAATAGGACTCGGCTATTACATAGCCAGGTGATTTTCGATTTCACCGCCCGTGGCGGTTCAATAACGAAAATCCTTTCGAGTCCCTCACGCAAGCAAAGCAGTTTGCTTGCTACCGTGCTCACTCGTTCTACTCGCTGTGCGCGGTGAGGGACTCGAACCCCCAACCCCCTCGGTGTAAATCCGCCGCGGCGGACTCTAGCCATTTCAATTAACAATAATCGCCTTATTCGGTGCGCGGTGAGGGACTCGAACCCCCAACCCCCTCGGTGTAAACGAGGTGCTCTAGCCATTGAGCTAACCGCGCGTCATATTATTTTTTATCCAATCTCTACCAACTCCAGTTTTTAAATATCTCTCCCGTGCCATTGCATCTTTTCTTGTAAGATGTTCTTCTGAATGAATTAACTTCCATGGTCTGAATTTTGAAGTATAACCAAACCCTATATCATTATGATCTAATAATCTTTTCTCAATATTGTGCGTCTGCCCAATATATATCTTTCCATCATTATTTTTCAATATATATACAAAAATATTCATAATCAATACCCCTCGGTGTAAATCCGCCGCGGCGGACTCAGCCATTGAGCTAACCGCGCAAATCTTCGTCTTTGCAAAAAAATCAAAAACATTGATTTCCGAAAACTGTCCCTTGTCGTTTGGCTCTTGCAGGAAATTGATGTTTTTGATTTTTTTGCAAAACTTTACGTCTTCTTACTAAAAATCACTACAAATTCTCCCTTAATTTTCCCCGGATTATTTTCAAAGTACTCGTAAATCTCATCTGCGCTACCTCTTAAAATCTCTTCAAACATCTTCGTCAATTCTCTGCCTATAACAATATGACTGTCACTCCCCCTAAATTCATTCAATAATTTCAATAGACGATGCTTTGACTCAAAAACGACCACAGGGTATTCACTCTCTTTTATCTTTTCAATGAACGTTTTTCTTCCTTTTTTATGAGGAGGAAACCCTAAAAACAAAAATTTTGAAACATCTATCCCTGAAACAGAAAGCAGTGTCAGCAAAGAAGACGGCCCTGGTATAGGGATAATTTTTACATTTTTATCCGAATTTATCAAGCCTGCCTGCCGGTAGGCATGGCCTGCCTGCCGGTAGGCATGGCCTGCCTGCCGGTAGGCATGGCCTGCATACTCAGACAGACGCGCGATAAGCTCATTACCCGGGTCAGATATCCCTGGCGTCCCGGCGTCTGAAACAAGCGCTAAATTTTTCCCCTCACTAAGCAACTCGGCAATTTTATCTATCTTTGAGAGCTTACTATGCTGGTGGTAAGAGAGAAGGGGCTTTTTAATATCATAATGAGAAAGAAGCTTTTTTGTGACTCTTGTATCTTCACATAATATCAAATCAACCTCTTTTAAGGTCTCTAAGGCGCGCAGAGTTATATCTCCCAAATTACCTATTGGCGTAGCGACAATATATAAAATTCCTGTATCAATCATAAAAATATAAAGTGGTGCAGAAATATTAACCTTTGCGCGAACCTTTTTCCAATCGCGGAGCGATTGACCTTTCCACGCGCCGAGCGCGTGGTGGCTCTGAACCTGATCGTACGCGCGGAGCGCGTACCAATGCCAACCCTGCACGCTCCCTCTGGTCGCGAGCCAAAACCAAAAATTTCCTTACCAATCCATTTTCGGCGGGGGGTATGGGGGGGGGGAGCCGCTTAAAAAATGAAAGGAAATTTTATGGTTTTGTTTCCGCCGCTTCATTCCTCCAAAAAGGACTCGTATTTGTATTTTAGCATGGTGGCACTATTCCGTCCGTCCTTTTCTCCGTCATTCGCGTCGG
>JANLHB010000031.1 GCA_024654625.1 Patescibacteria group bacterium | reverse complement strand
ATTCTAATATGCACACGTTAATCTTGTCGTGACTCTTAGTTTGGGAGGGAAGGGATTTATCTCAGCATAAAGGAGGGAATTTATCTCAGTGCTATCGCTAATAAATCATTCTCGTGGAAATTTTACCAGATGGACAAGGAATATGCCAGAAGGATAGATGACGGTGGCTTCTTTATTACTGTAGTTGCAGAAAAAGTAGAGGAAGCTGAAAAAGTTTATAGATATGAATAAAGAGGTAATACTGTTTTCTGAGAATGATGAACTTTTCAAAGCCTTTAAAAGAGCGCTTAAAGCTGTAAGGGGTGTAGAAGTTTGTAAATTTAAAACAGAACTATTAGAAAACGAAAAAAGAATAGTATTGATAACTATCACTGAAGGTAATTTGCAAGAGCTATTTTATGAGGAGATAAGGTCAAAATACCGGAATCCTGTTATTGTTACTGGATTCGAAGATAGATTGATCTTTGAAAAAGAACATCCTTTATTCTATGACCATCCTTATAATCATACCTATTTGGGGATCCCATTTGAGCTTGAAGAACTCATAAATCTGTTTAATGAAATGATCCCTATTTCCAGTCAGCCTATAAGACAGGCTATATGTGGTAGTGATAGGGGATACAAAGGATACATTCTAACGCTTTTGAGCCACGATCTGCTTAAAGACATGGATAGATGCATTAAAATACTAAAGATGGCTAGTAATTTTGTAAATGATAACATACTATCTGCTGAAGCAGAAAAAGCAATAAATGGAATAAAAAAAGATGATTTGGACTGGCCGTCTGTTGCGTCTAAATTAGGACAAAAATTTGTGAATATTATTAAAGGAAATTAGGAATGGCCAAGAAAAAAATATTATGCATTGACGATACACCTGAAGCGCCAGAGATCTGTGGCAAAAAACTTAAAGAAATATTAGAGAGTGTCTATAAACTTTCTCCTTACAAAATAATTTTCGAAACCAATGGTGAGAAGGGAATAGAAGAAGCAAGAAATGATGGTAATATTGAACTTGTCCTTTTAGATGTTGAGTTTAAGCGCCAGAAAAAACAGGGAGATATTATAGCTAAAGAACTATTGTCAGTAAGGCCTGACCTGAAGATTATAGTCCTGACCAGGGAAGACGACAGAGGGAAAAAGATAAGCTTTGGGTGGAAGTCTAACGTTATTCTTTATGTCCTAAAAAAGGAGCTTGATAGTCCCAGCAATCAAAACCGTTTAAGAAATCTTTCTACTGCCGTTATTGAAGACTATTACAATGATACATGGGAACTTGAGTATAGAAAAGAAGCTAAAGGAAGTATAATATATTTAAGAAACCCCAAGCGATTAATAGACAATAAAATAAATTCCTACACCGTTAATGTTCCATACGACTATGAAAAAGTGATTATAAAATGTATGCAGGCTTCCAAAGAACCAGTTGATATTTCTGATGTTGTTGGGGCTGGCAAACATAAGATAATAAATAATGTAAATTCAAGGATACTGGATACTACTGGTTGGAATACATGGGGTATTTTGACAAAAGAAGGTTGCGGGCAAGCTCAGGTAAGACTCTTGATAGGCAATGTTCTATTACCAAAACCAACGAAAGACGAGGTATCAAAGAGTACATCATATGTAACCCAGGCCGAATTTGAATGCTTTAGAAACGAAATGAGCACTAAATTGGACGAGTTAAAAAGATTTTTGGATTCTAAATGATTGTGCTCACTTGTATCGAATCATTTGTCCAGACAACTAATGAAAAAGAAATATTTTTTTCTGACATGCATAAGTTTGAAAATTACCAAGTTTAAGTAAACAGCATACCCCTTCCAAAAGCAGGATTTTGTAAAATTCCTGATATCATTATTCTCTATTCTTCTACATCAGCAACGTTTGATTCTACATTAAACCCTCCTTCTTACTCTACTTATTTACGACATCTTTTCAATGGTAATTGTTGTAATAGCGATAACTATATTTTGCTTACAATTACCTTACACACTTCTTAGAGCACGTCACAAGCAGTCTTACTATAAAGCGGTTTCCCATCTTGTATTACCTCTTCTTGAGTTTGAGAGCCGTTAAAATGTTAATTAGATTAAATGGCTGATGGGATATTTTTAGGATATGGGACGGATAGATTCTTGTACTAAATACTTTATAATTCTATTAATTATTCAAAGAAAATTCAAAATTAATTGGAGGTTTTAATATGAATAGAAAAAAGATTGTATTAAGCGGTATACGTCCAACTGCGGGACTGCACCTTGGAAATATTTTAGGTGCTGTAGAAAACATGGTTAAGCTTCAGAACTTAGACGAGTATGAATGTTATTACTTCATTGCAGACTATCATGCTGCCACTACAAATCCGGCATTTAGCACAATTAGAGAGAATAGTCTTGAGGTGTTGGCCGATATGATTTCTTGCGGTCTTAACCCAGAAAAGAGTGTCATTTTCAGGCAATCTGACATTCCTGAGTTGCCTCAATTGCACCTGATATTCTCTTATTTGATAACCGTTTCAGAGCTTGAAAGAAACCCTGTTTACAAAGAGCAAAAACAGGAACTTCATCTCAATGGGAACGGCTTAAGCAGTTTTCTGCTTTATCCGGTTTTACAGGCGGCGGACATATGCCTGTATAAGGGAGCATTTATACCTGTCGGTAAGGATCAGGTACCTCACATTGAGATTACAAGAGAAATCGCTAGAAGGGCAAATACATTATGCAATAGGGAAATATTTCCGTTGCCGGAAGCACTGCTAACAGAAATGCCTAAAATTCCTGGGATTGATGGTAGAAAGATGAGTAAGTCTTATTCAAATTTTATAGCGCTTTCGGACTCACCTGAAGAAACGAAAGAAAAGGTTTTTCAAATGGTTACGGATGTTAAAAAACCAAGGTTGTCTGATCCTGGACATCCAGATGAATGCAATCTGTACCAGCTTATGAAATGTTACGAAAATGGAAATACTTTTGTACAAATCAAGGAAGATTGTAAGGAAGGAAAGATAGGTTGTCGCAAGGTATGCAAACCTCTTCTATCTCAAGTCTTAAATGAGGCGCTGAGTGAGCCTCGAAAAATAAGAAATGAGTTGATTAACGATAATAACGGCCTTGAAAATGTTTTAAAGAAAGGTGCGGAAAAGGCCAGAAATAAGGCGTTAGAGACTGTAAAAGAAGTCAGAACTGCATTAGGTTTTTCCGTACGAATAGAAGATTATTGCCAAGAATGAGATGATCTCAATCCCTTTCATCTCATGTCTAAGCAATGTAAGGTTATCATGGCTCTAAAGCCATTACAGTATATTTATGGAATCTTTAACGGATAGATATAATTTTTATACCAGATACAATACTATCAAAGCTGTGAAATGCAAAGCGGTGAAATGTGAAATCGTTAAACTTACTAAGCATCGAGGAAGGAGGTGATCAAAATAGCATAAAACTCATCTAAAGTAAATGCAGTATGTTTTATTTTAAATTGTCGTTTTGTTTTTTTAAGAAAGAGGAGGTTTTAAATGTCGAAAAACGATAATGATCGAGCGTATGAAAGAGGAGTAAGAGATGGACAAGATGCTGGGATATTGGATGAAATTTCCCACTCTTTTGGTAAATCTTTCAATATCTCTGAAAAGGATGAGATCTACGATAAAGGTTTCAGCTATGGTGTGCAACACCAAAATGATAAAAAATGATAGCCACATGAAGATTAATATTAGTAATTAATTTTTACTCGGTTGTCTTGCCAGCGGCCTTTAACATTGGGCTGCTGGCAATTTAAAGAAAGACATTAATATTCAGTAAATAAAGGTGACATACAATGCAGGACATGCGGAATAGGCACTTGACCGAAACGCCGATTGGAAGGGAGACGGTCTATATATAGTTCTTATCAGTCATACCAACAATATCAATAACATAATCGCAAACCTTTTTTCAGGAAGGGGGTGTTAAGCTTTTATCTTTATATTTAAATTGAATGCATTTCAAAAGGAGGTAAACGAAATGAAAATTGATGTGCCAACCTTTAATACTGCAAGACGTGAATTCGAATCAAGATATGGTAGTTTATATGAATTATTGATTGAACTTACTAAAAAAGAGAGGAGAAGCTTATTAAGATATGGCAAACTTTCGAAGAGAGTTTTAGACAAAAGCAAGAAGGGTACGGTAGAGGAGTTGCTCCATGTATCATTTGTGTTTAAACAAATTCTTGTCGATATAATCAAGCCATGTTGCCGCAGGGAGACAATAGTCTATGGGAAAAAACAAAATGAGTATCTTTGTAAATAAAAGGAAGGCGGGTGTTTTGTGAATAACAATGTTGATTTTGCCGTCTTTGGGATTATTGAAAAAATAGATGGAGGAATACCTCTCGTTTTGAAAAAGGGTAATTTTCGAGGAGGTGAAAAATGGAAATTACCGGGAGGAAGACCTATAAAAACAAATGATAGTAAAAGAGAAGCGTTAAAACGGAAGGTTTTTAGAAAGATCAAAATAGTAGTAATACCTGGAGAAGTG
>JANLHB010000030.1 GCA_024654625.1 Patescibacteria group bacterium | reverse complement strand
ATGGTAGTCGGTAATTTGATAAATCGAAAATTGATATAACTGAAGATTGCCGCCAGGCTTAAAAGCAGGGCGGAAAGATCGAGCATTTCCATGATTTACTTTATAAAATTATTAGTATTATATTTAGCATTCATGCTTTACAATAATCTTTGTAATTACAGACAATACCTTCTTTATGTCCATAATAACATTACCTTTTAGTTCGGATTCTATGATTTTGCCGTTATGTGCATGAAAATGGTGCGGGTGGGTTTTTATCTCTACCCTTGATACAAGTTTACTCTCTTTCAGGTATGAAATAACTTCGAGGAGATTAAACGGTTGATTCACTGTCGATAGCCTCTTTTAGTGCCTCATTCCATGCATTCTTCATTTCAATTGCGCCGTTCCATTCCATCCAGACATCTTCTAAGTCTGGAGTTGCCTTGTTTTTAAGCTTTTTTGAGAAAGTGTCAAAATCCTTTCCGTATTTCTTTTGATACGTTATTATAGTCCTGTCGTAGGTTTTTATTTTACTTTCTATTTGGCTAATCACTATATCTTTCAGGGCAACTGTTTCGTCTTTATATGCCCCGGAAAGGACCAAGGGTTTAATTAAATTCTTAAGTATTTTTTCCGTTTTCATCCGTACCTTCTCCTTTTGTCTCTAAAATGTTTCTGGCAAGTCTTTTGACTACATAATTATAGACTTTTTATTCACGTTTTCACTTATAATTTTCTCGTCTTCAAGAGTAATAGATAGATCCCTTATCCATCTTTTTCCTCCATCTATTTTCTTGCCTTCCAATCCTCTTTAATTGCTGGGACACAATACCGGAGTTATTTATTCATAGAAATAAGTATGATGTTCGTCGATTACTGGTATTAAAAAAATCTGGAATATGTGTTGTATTTATATTACTATGTTGTATAATAAAAACAACATTATAAAAGGAAATGGAGGTGATATATGGCCAATGCCAGTAGATTTGGTAATTTTTTTAAGGAATGCAGGATTACTCTAAAGAAGACCTTACGACAGTTTTGTTTTGAAAGCGAGTTGGATCCAGGTAATATTAGTAAGTTGGAACGGGGGATTTTACCACCTCCACAAAGCAGAGGAAAACTTGAAGAATATGCTAAACTTCTAAGAATTAAGAAGGGTTCTGACGAATGGTACACATTTTTTGATTTAGCTGCTGCAGAAACAGGCAGGATACCTGATGATCTAATGTCAGGAAGGAAGATCGAGGACAAGTTGCCAATTCTTTTTCGAACTCTGCGGGGTCAGAAAGTACCAAATGACAAACTGGAAGAATTAATAAAGAAGCTTCGAGGATCGTGACTATGGAAAATGATTTAGAGGTGCCTATTATTTCTTATGATTATATTAAAAGTACTGCAAATGCCTTTTTAAAAGAATACCATCCAAACTTGGATATACCAGTCCCGATAGAAGAAATAATTGAGTTTCAGATGAAAAAAGACATTATTCCGTTACCTGGGTTGCACCAGGGTTTTGAGATAGACGGCTTTACATCGAGCGATCAGGCAAGTATTTATGTGGATGAATTTGTTTACACGAGCCGTCCGGGCAGATATAGGTTTACTTTAGCCCACGAAGTAGGTCACATCGTGCTTCACAAAGAAATCTATCAAAAAGCAAATTTCCAGGGTATAAAGGAATGGAGGGGATTCATAAACTCAATTTCTGAAAAAAATCATAGCTGGTTAGAATACCAGGCGTATGCGTTTGGCGGTTTAGTTCTCGTTCCCCATGAACATCTGGAGAAACTTACCTTATTTTATGTTAAATCTATTCGTGAGAATGAAATCTCATTCAAAGAAAACTGGGATTTTGCATGGGATCTAATAGCAGCAAAACTCGCTAAGGAATTTGAGGTTTCAACACAGGTTATCGAGAAGCGTTTAGATAAAGAAAAAATACGGGAACAGTATACTTAGAAATTTAGTGGTTCAGAATGTTACCGTCAGTTTCACTTATTCATCTTCTGCTTCAGTCTCATCCTCTCCAAACAAAGCCTCGCCCATGCGGTATGTCCTTAGCCAGGCCGAAGGTTCGCCAGAGACGAATCTGCCTCAGGCATGAGATGAAACCGAGTTCATTTTCAAAAACAGTCGCTGTCCCTATTTCCTCCGAAGCAAGAAAATAGGTGTGTGATAATTGATATACATGCACATAATTTTCTACTTATTTTAATTTTTTTCATTTTATTTTAAACACTTCTTCTCTGTTTATGCTTACATCATCGCTCCCGATGATTCATAATTTTACTTTTTAAGTTTCTTCTTTGCAGGTGGAACAAATTTTTTGGCAGGTTCAGTTTATTTCGAATGTGCCACTTGCAATCTTTTGACCCTTTATGAACAAGTCAACTGAGTAAGTGCCTACCTCCCAGTTTCCGGGTTTGCTCCACCCCCATCCCAAAGAATGATAAGAAGTAGTCCAGCCTGGCTTTATATATGAATTTTTAGTCTGTTGGGCAAGCATGCTACCATCAGAACGATAGTATATTGCTGTTATTTCAAAGTCGATTCTTCTGTTTGGTTTAGGGTGCTCAAGATTAATCTCCCAATTAATATATCTACTACTTGAGTTGGGAAATTGACGTTTGTATCCTCTTTGACCAAAGGTGGGCATCTTGTTACCTTTCTCAAAAAAGCGTAATTCTGTAACTTTTGCATTAAGCGAAGGTATTTCGATATCATCTGAAGGTTTCTGGGGCTGAATTAACTGTGCTATAATACACATCTTATTATCATGACTCGGCACCAACTGCCAACTCGTACTAATTGGCTTAATGCGCATGTTCACCTGTCCTTTTAGCGTTAGTTTATTTGGTGTTACCACAAGAAGGTAAATATATACTTTCATGGCATTATTGTCTTCCCGGTTCCGATTTGTTATTACTTCAGACATTTGCTTAAGAACCATAAGGTGTCTATCGAGTTTTGCTCGGGGGTATAGTTCTTTAAACCTGACACCATATACTCTCAACATCCAGTCATAAAAATAACTACATTTTTCTAAATTTATGCGTAAGTTAAACTCTTTTTTGTGGTCTTCAGGATTATCATCAAAAAGCTTCTTATAATCATCTTTGCTAAGAGTCATTGCGTGGTAAATCTTATCAAGGTCTAATTGGTCAACTTGCAACAAAGTAGATTTCTTCAAGGAATCAGAAGTGCGAATTTTGCGGCCTATTTGCTTTTCTGAAGTACGGTTTTCGTGACTTGATTGCTTTTTATAAGCGGAGACGATACTAAAGTGCTGTATACCAGATATCACAACACCAATCAAACTTATGGTAAGGGCGACAATGGCAAATGTCCTCTTGGCCTTTTGAGAAAATGCAACTCCCAGAGCCAGTCCAGATATAAGAGTAGCTGGAATACCCACATAATAAGCACACCACCCTAAAAGAGGAATAAACGCCCATATCATTCCAACTAACCCAAAAACTAAGCCCGTCACAGAAAGTGCAGTAACTATTCCTGAATCTTTTAATTCCTCATTAGCCATTTATTTTCTCCTCTTATAATTGAGTAAAATAATTACAGCTATTAGTACCCGGTTTCTATATGAAATATTTGTTTAGTATTCATATGTTTACAAAAGTAAATTCACATAGTAAGCATTTGGGTTCAATATTGTAAAATGGGATCAGCTTATTTCGTGGAATCAACCGCTTCGTTTTTGCTGATCCTCTTATCTATACTGTCCTTATATCTCCTGTAACTATAACCGTGGTAAAGAATACACATAATCCTTATTACTAAAAATAATAATATTATGACAACAAGGGCTATAATCAAAGAGGTGACACTTAAACTTAATATAACGCTTAAAAGATAAATTACAACAGTTGTGACCAGGGTATACCAAAGCCACATCCCTTTTTTGAATATTTTTGGACATTTAAAATATTGAGACTTCTGAAAAAGCTCTTTTATTTTAGTTTTATATTGTAAGTTTCGAGATTCTTTAAGCAAATTCTTTAGTATTAGATTTGTCATGATTCCTTTAAAAACCAGGCGTTCTCTTTTATAATCGTATACTATATATTTATGGACATTCTTTTTTAATTCATTTTTATTTGTTTTCAGAATTACTTTTGGAACGTATTTTTGATCTATTTCCACAGAGGTCTTACCACATATGTATTCCAAGATATGCCTGAAGTCAAACAGTAAAGGACAATCATCAATCCCTGCATCATATTCTGATGTGTTAAAGTGTAAATAGCATAAACCTAATAAACCAAAAACTAGTAATCCAAAATATACTAAATTTGACGGTGTATTGGTAAAAAAGGGAGTGAGTTGGAGAATATATTGGCGATAAACAATCCAAAGAATTATATAGAAAACAATAAAAACGGTAAAATAGGTCTTTCTCTTTATATTATAAAGACTACGCAATCTTGTATTAATTATTTTTTTTGATCTTATGCCTTTAATCTTGAGTATATTATTTATGTACTCAATTTTATCCCAGCACAATAAAAATGAGAAAAATATTGCATATGGAATGGTGAAAAACATTATCCAAATAAAAGGAACTATAGTTTTTTGACACTGCGGGCAAATATAATAGTCTGGCCCAAAAAAACCTTTGGTATTAATAGCAAGCAGAAATAAGCTCAGGAGACCACTTAGAGCATAGCTGGACATACATTCAGTTACAAAATACCGCATGTTGTATCTATCAAGCTTTCGGACAAAAATCGACTCCGATAGCACTGAGATAAATTCCCTCCTTTATGCTGAGATAAATCCCTTCCCTCCCAAACTAAGAGTCACGACAAGATTAACGTGTGCATATTAGAAT
>JANLHB010000029.1 GCA_024654625.1 Patescibacteria group bacterium | reverse complement strand
AAAATGTTGATCTGTCTCAATGGCGGTCGCATGATATCGATCTTCCCAGTATGCACCTTTTCGTTTTTTTCTTTGATTGTATTCTTGACCACTCCTGCCTTCCTGGCCTCCTTATAGTGTTGTTTTTTTGTTTAAGTTTTTATCTTAGCGTGCTTTGCGGCTTGGCGTGATAACTTCTTTTGTTTTTGCTTTCCTCCTGTTTTCCTGGCCTCCTTATAGTTCTTTCTTTTATTGTTCATCATAAATTACACGTTTTATCTCCAGTTTTACTTTTGCGAAGTTTAACAACAACCCGTGTTTCTTACCCACCGATTTCAGATATGATTTTACAATGGCAAAGTGAATGTCTTCAAGGTCCTTAATTGCTTTGAGTTCTATAACGATGGCACCTTCTACAAAGAGGTCAAGGCGATGTCTACCAACTTCAATATCGTCATATTTTACTATCACTTCCTGTTGCTCCTTTACCCGTAGACCACTCTTACGCAATTCAATCATCAACGCCTTTTCATAGATTGATTCGATAAAACCAGGCCCCAGTTGTTGATGTACCTGTATGGCCGCGCCAATGATCTTCTCAGTCAGTTCTTTATGCTCAAGTTCCATATTTATATCCTTTCATAAATCCATGACAAATTGGCCATGCATAATACAAACAAAGATAAATAATTATAAGGAGGCCACGAAACCAGGAGATTATTTAAATAATTAGTGTTGCTTTTTTTGCCTTTCTCCTGCCTTCCTGGCTTCCTTATAGTTCTCTCTTTTACTACATTACCAATTTTTTATAAGGAAACCATGAAACCAAGAAATAATATGCTTAACATCCTACGACGAGTTTTAGTAATATTTATGTAGGATCGGTTTATGATCCACAAAAACATTCTGTAGTTAGAATACTGACATTATAATGTGTAATTCGTAGATATTTTTAATCACTTTGTTGCCTTTCTCCTGCCTTCCTGGCCTCCTTATAGTTATTTCTGTTTTTGCCGTTAATCAAAACAACTTTTTCTTATAAGGAAACCATGAAACCAGGAAGAAATACGCTTAAAAACCTAAGAGTTATTTTTCTAGACGCACAGTTAAATAAGATTTAAAATCTCTATTTCCGCCACTTGCTTTTCTCCTGTTTTCCTGGTTTCCTTATAGCATTGTCTCTTTATATTTAAGCGTTTGACAAAACTCATATCG
>JANLHB010000028.1 GCA_024654625.1 Patescibacteria group bacterium | reverse complement strand
TCCAACTTCTATATCCATCGCTTTAAGATAGTTTAACAACTGGGCTTCGTGCTCATTAGCAATAGTTTTTGCCGCCTTAATTTCAATTATTACTTTATCCTCCACAAGGATATCGGCAAAATACTCACCGATAATTACATTCTCATAAATAACTTTAATTGGCTTTTGTGGTACAACTTGAAGGTTTAGCTTTTTCAGCTCAAATACAAGAGCATTCTCATAAACTTTCTCTAAAAATCCATACCCCAGTTTGTTATACACTTTGTAAAATACATTTATAATTTTCTCAGTCAGTTCTGTATATTTGTAATCCTGAAAATCAGCGTTCATCTGCGTCCCAATTATTTCATGGTTAATATATCATTATCTACCCGGTAGTCATTCTCTCAACATTCCCAATTGGAAAAGCAAGCCATCTATGATATTTTTTTGCCGTTCTACCGAATCAATCGTTCCAAGTTTTTTTATCAATCGCTTTTTGTCCAATGTTCGGATTTGATAACATAAGACGATGGACTCTTTTGTTAGTCCTCCAACGCCATTTGGAATCAGTGCTTCGTTTGGATAAACATTTCGGCCTACTTTTCTTGATGTGATCGGAAGCACGTTTACAACAGGCAATAATTGATTGATTTGGCCTTCGCTAATTATCACAACAGGACGAGTCTTACCTTGCTCGGAGCCAATGGTTGGATCAAGATTAGCAAGGTAAACGTTCCATCTAAAGAAATCCATTTATTACTGCCACTCCTCTAAGTCAACGTATTTTAAATCTTCAGATACCTCTCTTAAATCTCCCATGAAAAGCTTATCCTGTGTTGCATTTTTAAGTTCATTAATTTTGTTATTATAATCTTCAGTCTTATTACGGAAAAATATAATGATCTCAACGGGATCGTTTTCCGGAACATGATCAGGGATCTTGATCAAAATTTCATGATTTTTTGGTGTTCTTACAATTTGCTTGATTGCTTCCATATTTTTCCTCTTTTGGATTTAGAATTCCATGTTTCCTCTTACTATAGTATGGGACGCAGATTGTCGCAGATTTTCAGGACTTTAAGAATCTACATCCAAAAATATTGATTTTCTAAATCACGTAAATCTGCGTTTGACAGCATCCTGTTTTATTTTCTTCTGTTATCAAAAGCTTTTCGTTTAATTTCTGGTTTATCGCCAAAGTTTAAAAGTAATCCAACTTCTATATCCATCGCTTTAAGATAGTTTAACAACTGGGCTTCGTGCTCATTAGCAATAGTTTTTGCCGCCTTAATTTCAATTATTACTTTATC
>JANLHB010000027.1 GCA_024654625.1 Patescibacteria group bacterium | reverse complement strand
TGTCTCTTTTCAACGCAGGTCGTGAGGATACTCTGCAGAAACACGCTAATTATTTGACTCAAGAACAGATAATGTACGTAATTGATGAGATTTTAGAGTCCATCCAATACATTGATTTCAACCTGAATATAAATTTACTGGTCGAAAACATAATTACAAGAATTACCGTTTTGAATTCTAAAGCGAGATCATAGTATTATCTTTTACAGCAAGATAATGCGAGACTTAAAAGGCAGGCTCTATTATTAAGAGTGGTGCTACAAAAGCTTATAATTATTTGTGAATTTATAATGCTGAACTAAACAGACCTACTTTGTAAAGCCTGGTTAAACGCTTGGTTATATTTATCTTCTCGATAATAATGTAATCCTGATTTTTTATTTATCTTGAAAACCCCAGCTTAACCAAGAAACATATTCGTCTCTCAGTATTTCAGCAATATCTAGAATTTCTTGTGCCTGAGAAGATAATACTTTAGTTCCATGTATCGCAGCATTACATAATTGTATGACAGCACTAACAAGTTCAGTTTGCCTAGGTGTAATAGCTCCTTTCTCTTTCAATTTTTGTGTTATTATTCCTGCACTATCTCGTTCCTCTAGAGAAACCTTAAAACCTTTTGAAAGATTTTTGAGCATTGACTCAACTTCCATGCGAAGACCAGCTAATGCAAGATTTGGGTCTTGCTCAGCTAGAATGCGATAGTGAGAAAACTCAAGCCCTGTTGGTGATGGCTGCAATCCAAAGTTAAGCATTTTTGCATTTGCATCAGTTAGCGGAATACTTGGACGACCTTTCTTGTCTTTTTCCTTTTCTTTTTCTACTGCTACAGATAGTTCCTTCGCCTCCCTTATATGCGCTGGAAATGTTTCCAAAGATATGCCACCAGGCAAATCAGCCTTTTTTAAACGACCAAAGAGACTACTTATCTGAGTACGAAATATGATCAACATAATAATAACAGTTGTTGGCCAAATCAGTGCTTTAATGTACTCAAGAATTAATTTAGCAATTTCCATTTTATTTAACTATTAGGCACAATTACAGCTTGAGATATTATAACGTCCCGTATAAACCACCACCACCTGTGAATATGCGTGCAAGAGTGGCTTAGAGCGGTGGCCTAGATAAATATTAAATCGCATGGTTATTGGTGGTTGGCTTCATGCGCTTGTTAGCCCTTTTTATTAACCATACGCTCGTACTCATCGTGAGTACCAATCCAAACCCAAATATAATCTTCACCATCTTCAACTGAAAGTGCCCTATGATTCATTCCGACTCTGGCGGACCAAAGGTCTCCAACTTTTTTAAAGTGAAGAGATGGATGCGAATGGTTCTTTTTGAGAAGCTCAAAATTCTTCTTAGCTCTCTTTTGAACAAGTGGTGGAAGATTCTCAAAATATTTCCAGAATCGATTTGTTGTCCGATGCATTTATAGTTCTTTAAGCTTTCCCTTCGATTTTTCTTCAAGGGCTTCCTTAATCAGGAAATCTAGCGTTCCTGCTTCTGAATCCGCTAAAATCTGCTTATCCCATTTTTCCCAGTCTTTTTCCGAAAACCACTGCCTCAATTGGACATAATCATTCTCTGGAAGGGTTTCTATCGCCTCTTTGATTTCGTTTACTGTTGACATTCTGTTCTCCCCTCAAATTCAAGGTTATTGTTTTTAGTAGTATAGCACGTCACATGAATAATAAAAGTATTGTTTTTTTGGGCTAACGTAGAGATGAGGTGCGCCGTATGGCGTATAAAATAATGGGAAAAAATAAAATAAGCAAAGAATCTAAAAACTTAAAAATCGCAAGAGATAAAGGCGTCAACTTCCGGGTAAGAGCCGCCCTTACGGGCGACGCTCCCCACTGATCCGGACGTGACCCTTTAGTCATCCGGTTCCTCGGTAATCGGAGTTACGACTC
>JANLHB010000026.1 GCA_024654625.1 Patescibacteria group bacterium | reverse complement strand
ATATGTTGAAAGTGAAATTAACAATCGTCCGAGGAAACGCCTCGACTGGAAGACCCCATTAGAAGTATGGAGTGTTGCACTTCAAGGTTGAATTCAGGTGTACACTATTTGACCAGTCTATATTAGGTGTTGTAGCTCCACACTCCGCCGAAGCGGGATATTGACCATACGTGTCATAATAAAGCGCCAGAGCAGTTTGAATTTGTCGAACTTCTGAGATACGTTTCGCATCTCTTGCTTTTGTCCGGGCAGTGTTAAGACTCGCCAATACAACACTTGATAAAATGCCGATGATGGCAATAATCACCAGAAGTTCAATGAGTGTAAATCCGCGTTCTTGTTTTATTGCTCGGTTGATTATCATGGTCTAAAATTAGGGTCTCCAACTCCTGCGGCGGGCATAGGGGGGATTATTTTTTCATTATACGATGAGGAACCACTGCCAAAAAATAAAAATAGAGAAACAACAATCGCCAACACCACAAAACCAATCAAAACATAACTTGCCTGTTTTTCGTCTTTAATATATCCACCGGAATACTTGATGACCACCCCAACAATTTTTGGCGTTGGTGTTTCAAAAGATCGAGGTCGTTGAAACTCCTCGCCCTCAAACTTTATGCGACTGCTTGAATCATCAAGCGCATGACTCAAATCTATTCCTCCGTCGTCATTATTTTGGTCCATTTTTTTATGAAAATTTGGTTGCAGATTTAGTTTTCCACAACTACTTCTATTTTACTAATCACCCCCCCGCAAGGGGCCAAACTTTGTCCCCAACGACTTTCCTTAAATTTCCACTAGTATCTTTATTTTAGCAAAATGGAAGCGGCGAAGCAAAGCAATTTGCTTTCTCTACCCCGCATATTGCAACAACAAAAAAGCCACCCATTGGGTGGCTTTTTTGTTGTTGCAATATGCGGGTAGGGGGAATCGAACTCCCGTATTCTGGTTGGAAGCCAGATATTCTACCACTAAATTATACCCGCATTATTTGTTTTTAAATAAACTTCATCTATCCAAGCCATTATTCTTCTATGAAGGAAAACGCCAAATTCTTTCTTCCCATTACTTTTAATAGTCAAATGAGCCGTACCATGAGGTAATTTCCCTCTTTTGGATATTTTTTTTCCTAACCTTTGATCTATCTGTGTTTTCCCAAATTGACTTCTTGGTATAGATGTAATCTTTGACCAATAATCAAGAGATTCCTCTACATTATTATCTAAATAAAGATGAATTGCAAGCGAAAAATTGTCTTTTTTAAGGCCGCAAATTCGCTCAAACCACCCTATAGAAAGATTAATTATATTCGGATCGGCATTGATGATCCTTATAATATTTTGTGTTTTTGCGCCTTCGCCTATATAGAGTCCAATACCGAGCATAAATAAATCCCTGTCGGTAATATCTTTTATGTCGTCTTTTGCCAGCTTTTTAGCTTCTGATATAGATTTTTGTTTTTGATTACTCTTGAAGATAGCTGACTTAAGGCGACCCTCTCCCATTCTGGCAATTGTATCTTTGTTGGGTTTATAGGGTATATTAGTTAGCCAATAGCTAAGAGTACTTTTTGAGACCCCTGTTTCGTTAGATATATAACTATATGAGAATCCTTGTTTGCGTAATAGTATGGCTCTTTCTTTTGATTCTTTGAAATTCATTACTATATCATCATATCATAATATAATAGAGGGTTCAATATATAAATTTTAATTTTTGGCAAAAAAAGAGCCCGCCGTTAGGGTGGGCTCTTTTCGTTATCTACTCAGCAGGAGTATCAGTAGCAGGAGTGTCTGTTGTAGGAGCTCCACATGAGCAAGGCTCAGTGTTGCAAGTAGTGCATTTATTCTCTTCCATAATATTTATATAAACTTAAAGCTGACAATGACGACCTATTTTTTGAAAAAAAGAATCCGCCAGTAGACGGATTCTTTTAGAGATTTACTCAGCAGAAGCTTCAGTAGCTTCCTCAGCAGGAGCTTCATTTGTCTCCTCTACAGGTGTGTTTGGTGTGTTATTCTCGTCCATAATCTTTATATAAACTTAAAACTGACAATGACGACCTAGTACAATAAAAATAACCCATCAGGGTTACTACCATTATACACACAGGCAATAAAAAGTCAAGCTAAGACAATAGATATTGTCACCTTGTCAATCTCTGTAGACTTTATATTTTGTTATTGTTCATATAGATTGTTTGAGTAGGATATGCCATTGAAATACCCTCTTTTTCAAATTCTCCTTTAATTCCAAGGTGTATTTTCTGGTTTATATCCATATATTCATTATAATCAGGGGTTTTTACAAAATATACAACCTCAAAAGTAAGGGCAGAATCGTCAAATTTGTGAAAATGAGCCCTGCCAAAGTCAGCCATTTCTATGGATTTTATGATATTTTCTATGATATTTGGTATTTTCTCAAGTTTTTCTTGCGTTGTTTCGTAAACAACGCCGAAAGAGAAGACTATCCGTCTTTTTTCCATCTTTTTGAAGTTTTGAATTCTTGCTGAGGTTAATTCTTGATTGGAAATGATGATTTCTTCCCCCTGAAGTGCCCTTATACGTGTTGTTTTTATACCTATTTTCTCTACTGTCCCCATGTTAGAGCCGACAACGATGAAATCACCAGGCACGAATGGCTTATCAAAATGTATGGCGAAAGAACTGAAGAGGTCCATCAATATATTTTGTAGTGCCAATGCCACAGCTATACCACCTATACCAAGACCCGCTATTAGTGATGTTATATTTATACCCAAGTTTGATAACACAAGCAGTATCCCCAATAGCCAGAGTGCTCCTTTTGCTATTTTACCTAGGAGTCTTATGGCTGACTTGCTTTCAGCACCGTTTCCTGACTTTATATAGCGATTTATTGTGTAATCAATAAGGACGCCTACTATAACTATTGCTTGATAAGTGATCCAGACGAGCAATATAACGTTTATAACCTTCTTTGTGGTACTGCTTAAATATAGAAAATATGTAGCGAAATAAAATGCTACGAAGTAGTAAAACTGAGGTTTTATCGTGTGGACAATCTTTATAAGAGTGTCATCAATGTCTGTTTTTGTCTTTTTCGCTAAATTTTTTAATCGTCTTATGACCAAATCTTGGAATAGCCTAAAAAGAAATACAAAAACAGCAAAGGCCAGTATTGCCAAAATATAGTCTTGAGTAGTATTTTCTAAAATTTTATAATCCCAAAAATTCATTATGTTGGAAACTTTAATTAAATATAATATAGACCTATGTTTTCATGTTAACATAGGTCTATATTTGAGCAAGGAAAATTGTCTTTTATGTCAACGTGGCGGGTTGACATCGTATCTGCTTTTTCCTAAGGGTTATCTTATATATATTTTCTGAATCATCGTCTAATTTAAGTCCCTTATATTTTTCCAACGTTTTACGGCGATTGCTCTGGCTATCTCTTTCTCGATCTTTATGGTCGCATCAGTAAATGAGACATCGTCTTTATGAATTCCTTCTATTTTGATTTTTTCCGCTCGTTTTCTGGCTTCTTCTGTTTTTTCTAGATCAATCTCTTCCGCTTTTTCTGCCGTGTCGGCCAGTATCACGATTTTATCCTTCAGGACTTCAATAAAACCACCGGAAACAGCAATAATCTCTCTGCCTCTCTCTTGAGTTTTAAGCTCAATCACTCCCGGCTTTAATATTGAGATTAATGGAATATGATTTGGCAGTACTGTTATCTCCCCATCTTTTGTCGGGATAGTTGCTTGTAGGACCACTTCACGAAAGACAACCCTCTCAGGAGTAACTATCTCAAATTTTATTGTCTTTTGAGGCATATTTTAGATTTATTTTTTAGATATTACTTCTTCTATTCCTCCCTTCATATAGAATTCTCCTTCGTTTTTATCGTCATGCTTGCCGTCTAATATCTCTTCAAATCCTGTGATTGTTTCGTCTAGTTTGACATATTTACCGGAAGCTCCTGTGAAAGTTTCCGCGACGAAAAATGGTTGAGACAAGAATCTTTGAATCTTCCTTGCGCGTGATACGGTTAACTTATCTTCATCTGACAGTTCTTCCATTCCTAAGATGGCAATAATATCTTGGAGGTCTTTATATCTTTGTAAGACTTTTTGGACACCTCTTGCCACTTGGTAATGTCTTTCCCCTACAATCTTTGGGTCAAGAATGATAGAAGAAGAGTCTAGTGGGTCAACTGCAGGGTAAATACCCAACTCAGATAGTCCCCTAGATAGTACTACTGTGGAGTCAAGATGAGCAAAGGTTGTTGCCGGCGCCGGGTCGGTAAGGTCGTCTGCCGGCACATAAACTGCTTGGATAGACGTAATAGATCCTTTGTCCGTAGAAGTAATCCTTTCTTGGAGTTCACCCATTTCTGTGGCAAGTGTTGGTTGATAACCAACAGCTGACGGCATCCTGCCTAAAAGAGTGGAAACTTCAGATCCTGCCTGGGTGAAACGAAAAATATTATCAACGAAGAAAAGCACATCTTGATTTTTCTCATCACGGAAATATTCAGCCATTGAGAGTGCAGTTAGGGCTACGCGAGCTCTGGCTCCCGGCGGTTCATTCATCTGGCCGAAGACCATAGCGAGCTTATCTATCACTTTTGACTCTTTCATCTCGTGGTATAGGTCATTTCCTTCACGGGTCCTTTCTCCGACGCCGGCAAACACAGATACTCCGCCATGAGCTTTGGCAATGTTATTGATAAGCTCTTGGATGATCACTGTCTTACCTACTCCGGCTCCACCGAACAGTCCGACTTTTCCACCTTTAAGTATTGGGCAGATTAGGTCTATCACTTTAATACCCGTTTCTAATATCTCTGTATCAGTAGACTGTGATGTAAATTCAGGCGCTGTTTTATGTATAGGGTATTTTTTTACTGTTTTAGGCTCTGGTTTACCATCAATGGCATTTCCCAGTACATCAAAAATACGTCCCAAGGTCTCTTCTCCAACAGGTGCGCTGATAGGATCGCCTGTGTTTATTACAACATCACCTCTCTTGAGTCCATCTGTTGATGTCATCGCAATTGTTCTTACAACATTAGAGCCAATATGCTGTTGAGTTTCTAGGACGATTTCTTTGTTTCCTGTTTTTATCTTTAGTGCAGTAAAAATCTCCGGTAAATTAGTCTCAAAATACACATCGACTATCGCGCCGATAATCTGTCTTACTTGCCCCGCTTCGGCGGTGGCTTGTCTCGCCTTGGTGTTTGTCTCTGCAGTTATATTTGTCCCTGATTCTTTTTTCATATTTTTTAAATTAAAATATATAAATTACTTATTAAGTGCTTCTGCTCCTGCTGATATTTCAGCGATTTCTGCTGTAATACTTCCTTGGCGCGCTTTGTTATAAAATAATGTTAGGTCTTGGACCATTTCCGATGCTGAATCAGTAGCCTTGTGCATAGCGGTCATTCTGGCGCTATGTTCTGACGCAGTTGATTCTAAGAGCGCTTGGTAAAGTTGGATTTCTATCAGTCTTGGGACTACCTTGTCTAAAACTTCTTCCGGATTAGGTTCAAAAATATATTCATATTTAAATTCCCCTGAGTTCAAATGTTTTTTTTCTTTTTCTTCTATGAATTTTTTATCTAAGCCGACTCGAGTATCTTCCCCGACAACACCAAGATATTCTTCATCGGAGTTTATGTCAACCGGTAGAAGTTGTTTGACTCTGGGCGCTTGATTGACGGCGTTTATGAAGTCGGTATAAGCGACCATAATTTTATCGTATTTACCGGATAAGAAACCGTCGATTATTATCTTAGCCACAGGGGCAACTTCTTTAAATTCAGGGTTAAGGTCAAGTTTAGGGAAATCAGCTGCAATATTATAGCCATAATTTCGGCAAACACTCGCCCCTTTTTTTCCTAGTAAAATAAAATCAGTTTCAATTTTCTTATCACCTGATTCTTGGTGTTTTTTTATAGAATGTATAACTTTGTTTATCAAGGCTGTATTGAATCCTCCGCACAATCCACGGTTAGAAGTGATGAGGATTATTCCAATCTTTTCAATATTTTGTCTTTTTGCAAGGAGTGGGTGAGGAGTAGATTTACCGTTGATTGAACCTGCTAAATTTAAGATAATCTCCCAACTGGAATTCGCGTATGTTCTTGTATTTAAGACACTTTCAATAGCCTTGCGCATTTTTGCGGCTGAAACCATCTCCATCGCTCTTGTAACTTTCTTAGTATTGCTGACGGATTTTATTCTTGATTTTATCTCTTTAATTTTTGCCATGTGAATCTGACTGTTAACTTTTCTGCATCTATCTTATCTTTTCATAAATTAAGGATTATCTGCTTTTCCTCTATCTTCTCTATTGCAACGTTGCTTTATAATCAGAGATTAACTCCTTCATGCTAGTCTCTAATTCTTCGTTAAATTCATCTTCGGCTATTTGCTTCAAGATTTTTTTTCCTGCCATCTCTGCGTATTTATGCAACCCTTCCTCAAATTTTATAACATCGGGAACTTCCACATTGTCAATAAAGCCGTTTATTAATGCGTAGAATATCAAGACTTGGTTTGATACAGGCAAAGGAGAATACTGGTCTTGTTTTAGGACTTCATTGAGCCTTTTTCCTCTCTCTAGTTTGGCTTTAGTCTCTGTGTCTAAGTCTGAGTCAAATTGAGCAAAGGCCGCGAGCTCTCTGTATTGAGCCGCCTCAAGCCTCATTTTACCGGCAACTTTTTTCATTGCTTTGATTTGAGCAGAACTTCCAACTCGCGACACAGACAATCCGGCATTTACTGCCGGTCTATTACCTTTGTAAAATAAATCCGGTTCAAGGTAAATTTGACCATCAGTAATAGATATAACATTTGTGGGAATATACGCTGATACATCTCCGGCTTGAGTTTCAATAATCGGCAAGGCTGTGATTGAACCGCCGCCATGATCCTTGTTTAGACGACAAGATCTTTCAAGAAGCCTTGAGTGCAAGTAGAATACATCTCCGGGATAAGCTTCTCTTCCCGGAGGCCTTCTTAAGAGGAGTGAGATTTCACGATAAGCAACAGCGTGTTTTGACAAGTCGTCATAGACTATTAGAACATCTTCTCCTTTGTCTAAGAAGTATTCAGCCAATGCTGTTCCTGAGTAAGGCGCTATATATAAAAGAGACGCTGGATCAGAGGCACCTGCTAATATGACAGTCGTATAATTCATAGCGCCATGTTTCTCCAGCTTGGAGACAATACTTGCTATCTTTGATTTCTTTTGCCCGATGGCCACATAAATACATTTCATGTTTTGACCTTTTTGATTAATGATTGTATCAATAGCTACTGCTGTTTTACCAATCTGCCTGTCTCCTATTATTAATTCTCTCTGTCCTCGTCCTATTGGTATCATCGCATCGATAGCCTTGATACCGGTTTGTACAGGTTCATTTACCGATTGTCTTGAGATAACGCCCAGGGCGATTTTTTCAATAGGGTAAAATTTATTCGTCTCTATTTTACTTTTGCCGTCAACGGCTTCACCTAATGGGCTTATGACTCGTCCAACCATCTCTTCCCCAACCGGAACTTCCAGTATCTTACCGGAGGCTGTCGCTTCGTCGCCTTCTTTTATATCTGAGTAATCGCCAAGGATGATGGCCCCGACATTATCTTCTTCTAAGTTCAAGACAACTCCATAGACTGTTTTTTTCTCATTTTTAAATTCAACCATTTCTGACATAGCAACACTGGAAAGACCGGAGATTTTTACAATCCCGTCGCTTATAGAAACAACCTTGCCTATATTTTTAATAGTAACATCTGATTTATATTCAGAAATTTTATTTTTTATTTGTTCAATTATGAAATCTTTAGTATTGGACATAATATATTTTAGCTAGCCTTTAATAGAATTACTTAAATTTTTAATTTTTGTCTTTAAGCTTCTGTCCAATATCTTATCGTTGTATCTGACTATCATCCCTCCTAATATATTCTTATCAATTTTCTCTCTTATTATCATCTTTTTTGCTTTTGATTGTTTTATCAAAAAATTTTTTAATGACTCGATTGACTCTTTGTCTAACTTTTTCGCTGTTGTAACTTCAGACTCTACAATTCCTTCTGCTTTATTCCATAAAGATGAGAATATATCATATATCTTGCCGGCTTTTGACAAGTCGTTATTTTTAATAAGAAGATCAACAAATTTATTTATGATATTTTTAACCTCGTCTTCATCTTTCCCGTAGGCAGAATTAAATAATCCAACGGCATATTCTTTAGGAGTAATTTTCATAAATTATTTGCTATTTATAACTTTATCGATGATTGCTTTATCTTGTCTTATATCAACTTTTTCTTCCATTATTTTTTCTACGGCAATTGCTATTAAGTCAGTTATCTCATTTTTGATCTCTCTTACTATTTGATTTCTCTCTCCTTTCATTCTTTCTTTCTCTTGGTCAACCGCCAGTCTAATCTCTTCTTTTGCTTTGCTTATCATTTCATCTTTCTTTTCTCTGGCCAATTTATCAGCTTTTGATATTATGTCAGACGCTTCTTTTTTTGAATTGATGATTATCGCCTTTTTTTCTTCTTCCGCTTCGTTTAAGCGAGTCTCTGCCTTGTCTGCCATCTCTAGCCCGTTTTTAATTCTATCTTTTCTATCTTCAAGGAATTTAAATATCGGCTTATAACCCAGTTTATATAAAACAAAAAACAACACAGCGAAATTTAATAATTGCGCTATTAGTATTTTATAATTTACTCCAAATGCTTTTAAAAGCTCCATATGTTGCTAGAGTCAAAAATTAATCCGCCGCGGCGGATTAACCAAATAAAATTATCAATGTAATCACTAGCGCGTAGATACCTGTTGATTCGGTGATCGCCATAGTTACGAACATGAGCGGTGTGATCTTACTACTTACCTCAGGATTTCGCCCGATCGCTTCCATTGCCTTAGAGGCAATGATTCCTTCTCCAACCGCTGGCCCGATGGCTCCTAGTCCGATCGCCAAACCTGCTGCTAGTGCCTTTACTGCTTCTGTCTCCATATATTTATTTTCTTAACTTATAATTAACTTATTATTAAATTGATGCTTGTTCCACCAATTCGTCTGGCTCTATCTCACTCGCCAGAGTTATGAATACCAGTGTCAGTGTAGCAAAGACGAAGGCCTGAACGATGGCTGTAAGCACCCCCAGGAACATAAAAGGAAGAGGCGCTATAAACGGCACTAAGAAGAGCATCACCATCCCCAATACCTCTCCGGCGAATATGTTTCCGAAAAGTCGGAAGGACAAGGAGAGTACCTTAGCCAGTTCGCCTACAATATCCATGATCCCTAAGAAGAACTTTAGCGGGCTTCCAAAATTTAGAAATTTCCCCAAGTAGCCTAGTGGCCCGTGTGTCGCTATCGCTACAACTTGGATGATTATAACAGATATTATCGTTAAGACAAGTACCATTCCGTAATCGGCCATGGCGGCCCGAAAGACGGATATCACCCCGTCTCCACTCTTCATTGTCACTGCCGCTTGGCCGGGGATAAAGGTAAATAAGTTTGCCGCCAGGATAAAGACAAACAATGTACAAAATAATGGAAAAACTTTCTTAGCTTTTTCCTCAGAGCCGATAACTGACTTAACAAAAGAGAAGCTCTCCTCTATCAATATCTCCGCGCAGTTTTGCAGTCTGCCCGGGATCATCTTTAGGGAGAAGCGTAGTGTCAGGGTTATGAGTATTAAAAAAGCGCTGATGAAAAAAGACCATATCAAAGAATTCGTCACTGGAAATGACTTTATATAGAATACGACTTCTGGAGCTATTGATATGTTTAATTCCATAAATTTATTCTTCCTTATTTTCGGCTACCTCCCCTTTCTCTTTCCTTGATTCTTCATTCATCTTTTTCAATAATTTTTTTACTTTAAAAAATTGCAAGATATTAGTGACTATAAAAGCAATCCCTATCCCGACGAATAGGTAAACCTTTCCTCTGTCTAATTGCTTGCTTAGGTAGAAGCCGATACCGCCAAAGATAATTAGCGGTCCAAAGATAGAGGCGCTAGTATAAGCTACTGCCGATATTGCCAGTTGCCTGGCGTTATTTTTCTCAGACATAATAAATGATCGAACTCAATAGAAAAGATAACCGTGATTAACACGGTTATCTTTTTCTTATCAAGACACTAACATCTTATATTATTTTGCGAGAAAGACAATATCTCCCGAATGCCCGTGTAACGTTTATGCCTTTTACATTTTTTCCGGAGACTTTATGTTTAAGAGAGAGAGACCTGTTTTTATAACGGCAGATGTTTTTTCAACGAGTAGCAACCTAAGGTCTTTTTCTTCCGGTTGGGAGTTTATGACAGGGGTGGTGTTGTAGAAATTGTTGAAAGTTTGCGCCAAGTCAAAAATGTATCTTGCTATGATGTGAAGGTGAAACGTTTCTGTTGATTTGATGACTTCATCTTTAAACAATGAAAGTTTGAAAGCGAGCTTCCTTTCTTCTTCGCCTGAGAAATTTTTAAATTCAAAATCTTTAGATTGTTCTTTACGTAGGATCGATCGTGCTCGGGCGTAAGTATATTGCAAATATGGCGATGCGTACCCATCAAAGCTCAGCGCTTTGTCCCATGTGAAAGTTATGTTGTCTTCTCTATTTTGTCCGAGGTCTGAGAAAATTATTGATCCTGTGGCTATCGTTTTTATTAGCTCGTCTTTTTCATTTTCTTCTATTTCGCTTTTTCTTTCTTCTAGAATTTTTTTTGTTCTTTCTTCTGACTCATTGAAGAGGTCTTCAAGTTTCACGACATTGCCTTTTCTTGTGGACATCTTCCCTTCAGGTAGGCGAATCATACCATTTTGTATATGGATGAATTGACCTTCTTTTATCCAGCCAGCCCTCTGGGCAGTATTGTATATCTGTTTGAAGTGAAGAGCCTGCTCTGAGCCGGCGCATTGGAGCACCATATCCGGATTGAATTCTTTTTTATAAAATTTTATAGCCGCGAGGTCTCGGGTCGCGTATAAAGTGGCGCCATCGGATTTTTGGATCAAGAGTGGTGACGAGGAAAATTCTTCCGGGAAGGTTACCATTATAGAACCGTCGTCATTTTTAGTAGCAATTTTTTTCTCTAGGAGCTCACTTATAATCCCGCTAAGTTCTTCTTTATAGAAAGCTTCACCGTGCATAAAATCAAAACTTACTCCAAGTCGTTTATGGATCTTTCCGAATTCTTTAATACTCTCGTCTCTAAACCATTGCCATAATTTTTCATTCTCGAGGTCGCCGTCTTCAAGCTTTTTAAATTCCAATCGCGCTTCATCTTCTAAGAGAGGATCCATCTCGGCTTCTTGGTGAAACATCACATAGAGCGCATTAAGTTCGGCAATCGGATCTTTTAAAACTTTTTCTTTATCTCCCCATTTTTTGAATGCGACAATAAGTTTCCCGAACTGCGTTCCCCAATCGCCAAGATGATTGTCTGAGATAACTTTGTCTCCAAGAAATTTAAAAATGTTTACAAGAGATTGTCCGATGATGTTTGACCTAAGGTGACCGACAGACATTTGTTTGGCGATATTCTCTTGTCCGTATTCAACAAGAATTGTTTTTGGATTTTTGTTTTCTGGAGCAGTTTCACATTTTTTAATTTCTTCCCAGAGGACGATGTCGTTGATTGTGAAATTTAAAAATCCCGGTCCGGCAATTTCTACACGAGAAACAGTTTCCGTAAAAGTTTTTGATTCGAGTAATTTATTTTTTAGTTGTTCTGCGGTTTCACTCGGGTGGTCATTCTTCACAATCATCGCTATGTTTGAAGCGTAGTCGCCGAATTTTAGAGCAGGTGAAACAGTGAAATCCGCAGTGGTATTAAAAAGATCTTTTACCGCTTTTGTTATCTCGCTTATTATTATCTCTTTTATCATTAAATTAATCTTAGCACGACGAAAATCAAAATCAATTTATTCAGGCAAGATGTTATCTATGTAACGGAAAGCCTTTTTGATGTTATTTAATTTATTAATCAGTATTAATTTTTATATAATTTTAAAACCCCATCAAAAGATGATGGGGTTTTAAGGAGTTAGACTTATATCTTTGGCGAAGGCTACTTCTCTTTTGCTGCCTATTCTTATTGCCAGTTTCGCGTTCGGATTGCATGAGAGAATGAATAAAAATTCGCATGGCGTAATGTTTATTATATCAACTCTTGCTCCGCTTAGATAGGCGGGAAACATAGGCCCACTGATAAATATTTGTTTCATAATTATCACCTCCTTAAATGATAATTACGACAGGATATTGTGTTCTATCTATTATCTATATTAGACTTGTATTTTTATTAAACAATAGTCTAATTATTGAAACTGTGGATAGCTGGTTTGAAGAAAATTTTCTGATTAAAAACAAAACAGAGACTAAGTTGTTAGTCTCTGTTTTGAATTAAATTTTTTAGTTCTGTTCGTTCGGTATTCGGTCACAAATAAATTTCCTGACGGAAATTTTTCGCTACCCCGCCTCGCGGTATTCGCCTTGTGCTTCGCACAAACTCATACAACGCTACGGCTTTCGAATCCCAGACGAGAGGCAAGCAGTTGCCTCTCTCTTCCTCACTGCGTTCGGGGCGCTGGGATTCGAACCCAGAGTCGTCCGCTCCCAAAGCGGAAATGTTAGCCGTTACACCACGCCCCGTCAATTAAATTGTTGAATCTAATTAGGTAATACTACCATAATCCTTTTTAATTTCAAGTTATTTGGGTAATGTATAAATACAAAGGAATGTCAACGTGCCACGTTGACATTGATACGCATTTGTTGACAATAAATAAACCGAAGCATACTATCTAAGAAGATTGAGATGAAGTTCAAGCTTAACATAAATTAAAAATTCAAAAGGAGGAAGATATGCTGATCCCTTCAGCTTTAGGCTTGATGTTTTTCCTTGGAATGTTTGCAACAATGCTCTTTCTATTATCTTTACGAATTGAGATTCGTATACTGAGAATAGCAATTGTCACGGTATCGGGGATTCTAATTATGTGCGCTGTTTATGTTTTCGTATCAACACCAGAGGGAGCGCCGGTAGGTGTTCCAAGGCTGTTTGCTGGTGAGTATCCTGTGCTGAGCATCGCGACACGTGACAAGGATGATAGGGCGTATATAGTTGTCGAGGACGGCAAAGATGTCATACTCGTCAGTGTTAAGCGTAGTTCCGTAGAGGGTAAAAGTCCTTCAATGATGAGGGTGGAGAAAGAGGTAGTGAAAAAGATTCCAAAGAAGTTTTCATTTAATTAACTTTAAGTAGTGGTAGTTAGTAGTCGCCAATCGGTTTAATCCGGTCGGCGACTTTTTTATTTTTTTATTTCTTGTGGTAATTAATTTATGAAAAGATACTATAAATTTTTATTGATAAAAAAGTGTCGTGTTGGTATGATATAAATGGAAAGATAAATAGAACCTGAACATAACTTTAATCAATCTTTAATTTTGAATAAGGAGGGTTGATATGAGAAATAGCAAAAGCAATAAATCATCAGTCACCGGTTCATTTGCGAAGTTTGCTTTTGTCACAATGATTGCAATTATGTTTTGTCTGGCTGTACTTTTTATAGGTCTTACTTATGTAGAGACAGAGGCTGGGGCTAATATATTGTACGGGAGGATTTTCCCTTCCGCCGTATTAATATCTTTATTAGGCATATTGATAATTTTGCCTACTAATAAAGGACAGTGACCACATAAAGGACAATTATGTTTTTATTATATTGAATATAAGAAGTTAAGATTTTAAAAACCCTGCCATAATAAGCAGGGTTTTCTTTATCTAGATTATATTTTCTGTTATTCTCACCTTTGCCTTCCTTGTCTTTATATTAAGGAATACAGCGATGATATCTATTTGCCACTCTGTTTCATCTTCACCTTGCTTAGTGTGATAAACTTTTTTATCAAGTAAATATGTTTGAATAGTCCTATATATTCTCTTTAATTTCCATGGGTGAACATTGTCTTCAGGTGTATAACTATTTGTTTCATGATTAACATTGCTAGGTAATGTTTCACGTGAAACACTTTTGACTTCTATAAAATGGATTATATTATCTTTTTCGCTAATAATATCAATTTCTCCCCATTTCTTTCTGTAATTACGATCTCTTATCTTATGTCCTTGTTTCACGAGAAACCGACAGGCTATATCCTCGCCTAATTCTCCTACTTGGCGTTTATCCATAGGGGGTTAATATCGTTAGTTTTAAGTATCCTAGTCATGTTTCATGAGTAACGTTTATTCTTTAATAGTATAAGTATATCATATATGAAAAATAATCTTTTGCTGCAATCTATAAAAAGGTGAGACCTTTTTATAGATTGTTTCACGTGAAACATTTATTATGTCACTTTTATTAAGATTATAATCTGGCGATAATACTGTATATAATTATCATAAAATCATATTTTGTCCTTAATAATAGCCATTTTATTATAAAATAAGGGTTTTTTATTGGACATTTTTATCTAAAGGACAAATGTCCGTTATCCACATCTTCCCCAAGTTATACACAGTTTTGGGCTTTTATTTTCTTAATTTTGTTGTATTTAAAAGGCCTAAAGTCGTGGGTTATCCACAGAAAAGTATTAGATAATTTTTGTCCATTATGCGCTCGGCAGGACTCGCCCTGTACCACTAAAGGGTACAGGGCGTCGTGTACTCTTTAGTAGTACACGACGAACCTCATTCTTCTCCTCGCTATGCGC
>JANLHB010000025.1 GCA_024654625.1 Patescibacteria group bacterium | reverse complement strand
CAAAAAGACCGCATGAATCGCTTGGCATGATTTCTCCTTTAAGGTATATTGTTATGACATTACCAGCCAAAGAGTCTCATATGTGGTGGACGCGTACATAGTATTGAACAGCTTTTATTTTTGCTGTATAATATAAATATTACAATTAATAAGTATCTATATAACTATTATGAATATAAATATAAAAGCGACAAATATAGAGTTAACTCCCGCTATTTCTCTTTATGCCACTAAGAAAGTTGAGTCACTTGAGAAGTTTGCAGGTTCTGTGAAAATAGACGCTGAGGTGCAGGCTTGGGTTGAAGTTGGAAGGACCACTAGGCATCATGAGCAAGGAGATATTTTTAGGGCGGAGATTCAGATGAAGTTGCCTAATTATTCTCTCCGCGCAGAAGCTGAGGGGGAAGATTTATATGCAGCTATTGATAAAGTTCATGATGAGATGCAAAGAGAAATAAATAAAGCGCATGGCAGGCAGATTGCAAGATTACGCGAAGGTGCCAGAAGAATTAAAGGCATATTTAAGGGTTTTTATAAAAAATAAACTAATTTATCAGATGGCCGATTATCTTGTTAGCGGCGGAAAGCGTCTAAGCGGTTCTGTTATGGTGAATCCGTCAAAAAACGGCGCTGTCGCCATATTGATAGCTTCTCTTTTAAATGAGAAGAAAACTACAATAGAAAACCTTCCAAAAATTGAGGAGGTTTTTAGAATAATAGAGGTGCTGAAGAGCATAGGAGTGAAAGTGAATTGGCTTGATAACAAAAAAACGCAATACGGCGGGCATGCTGTTGAGATTATTCCTCCAAAGAAAATAGGAATAAATAATATAGACAAAGAGGCTGCTGGAATGACGCGAAGCATTATTCTTTTTGCCGGCGCTTTAGCTAATAGTTTTTCTAAGTTTTCTTTACCCGCTTCAGGCGGGTGTAAATTGGGCAAAAGATCAATAATGCCTCATATCTATACTTTAGAAGAATTTGGAATGAAAACTAAAATTTCGCCATCAGGCTATATTTTTAAGAGCGAAAAGATTTCTCCTGTTTCAAATTTGATTTTGTATGAAGCAGGCGATACTGTTACTGAAAATGCCATAATGATAGCATCTTTAGCTCCCGGAAAGACTGTCATAAGGTTTGCTTCAGCAAATTATCAGGTACAGGATTTGTGTTTCTTTTTAAAAAAACTCGGAGTAAAGATAGAGGGAGTAGGCACAAGCACTCTCGCCGTATATGGCAAGAAAAAAATAAGCAAAGAAATTTCTTATGCTTTGTCTGAAGATCCTATTGAGGCCATGCTCTTTATCTCTATTTCAATTACAACCATGTCGTCAATAACCATAGAAAGATGCCCGATAGATTTTCTCGAGCTTGAACTTTTAAAACTTAAAAAGATGGGTTTTCAATTCAAAATTTTGAGAGAATATAAAGCCAGAAACGGTTATACTCGTCTTGTAGACATAAGAACGCTCCCTTCTAAACTTAATGCGCCTGAAGAAAAAATCTCCGCAATGCCATATCCGGGTATCAATATAGACAATCTGCCGTTTTTTGCTGTTATTGCCATGAAGTCAAAAGGGGAGACATTGATTCATGATTGGACATATGAAAATCGAGCGGTGTATCTTTTGGAGCTCAGTAGGCTTGGAGCAAGGGTTACTTTAGCGGACCCTCATCGCGTGTTTATAGAAGGACCGTCTAAGCTTACTGCTACAGATATGGTATGCCCGCCGGCTCTTCGTCCTTCCACTATAATTTTAGCGGCAATTCTCGGCGCCAAAGGCAGGTCGCTTCTTTCAAACATCTATTCAATTGAACGCGGACATGAGGATCTTTGTGGCCGGCTTTTAAAACTTGGAGCAGGGATTAGAAAAATAGAGAATACAGAGAATAATTAAAAAATGTTAAACACCCGGTGTTTAACATTTTGAGTTTTGCAAGAGAAAAGCCACTTGCGTTATAATAATGATAATATGAATAAGCTTATTGAAGATTTGGTAAGCGAAGGGTTCTTAAAGACACCGAGAATTATTAATGCTTTCCGGCATATTGATAGAGCGGATTTTGTACCGGAGGAATTAAAGTTTGAGGCTTATGTGGACGCCCCTCTGCCTATTGGCTTCGGTCAGACTATTTCTCAGCCGTTAACAGTGGCTTTTATGTTGGAGCTTTTGGATCCTAAGCCCGGAGATAAAATACTTGATATAGGGTCAGGTTCGGGCTGGCAAACCGCGCTCTTGGCGTTTATTGTGAGTCATAATGATATTGGAGAAGAATTGCCGGCAGATAAAAAAGGAAAGATAATTTCCATAGAACTCATCCCTGAACTTGAGGCGATGGGCAGGAAAAATATTTTTAAATATAATTTCATTAAAAAGGGCATAGTTGATGTTCATTGTTTAAACGCGGCAAAAGGTTTCCCGTCTGAAGCTCCATATGAAAAAATAATTGCCGCTGCCTCAACAGATGAAATACCAAAAGAATGGGAGAATCAATTAAAGGTTTACGGTTCAATCGTCGCGCCTATTGAGTCAAGCCTTTGGCGATATAAAAAGAAGGAGGACGGCAGTTTTGAAAAGGAAGAATTCCCCGGCTTTGCTTTCGTTCCTTTTATCAAAGAATAAGCGAGAGCGAGACTATCAATAGTAGTACCACTATCTGGAGAAGCGCGCCTTTGAAAGGTTCGCCCATAAAAATATTTTTCCTATGGAAAAATAAATGTATTTTATGCAAGAAGGCAACGGGCTGTTTTTTAAAAAATATGTTTATCACCTCTATTATGTCAGGCAGAATAGCCGCCGGAGCTATCGTAAAGAGGGTAATAATCTTATCATGACCGTCTAGGGGGCTTAAGTTTATCAATATAAATGACACGAATACTCCTAAAAGTCCGTCAAAAGTTATTTTTATAAGATCTGTTTTTATTTTGATTCTTTCAATACAGCCATTTTTTTCTTTTTGACAACAGGTTTTAATTGACACCAGTTTATAATCCCAATGAGGAATTAAGTCTAAGAGATAATGACTGCAAAAAGCCGCTAAAAATATGACTAAGGCTTTGGTTGGAGTAATCGGCCCGGCCGCAAGAGGCATTGCAACGGCCGTCGCTGTAATTATGTGTGAAGAAAATATCATTCATTGTATAATAGCAAAAAATATATTTTTATACTGGGGATAACTATTTTGGCGTGTTATATTAATGGTAGTATAATTAAAATATGAAGAATATAATTTTAATCGGGCTCGTCGCTTTGGCGATTGGCTTAGGTGCCGGATATTATTACGGCAATACAACAGGCGTAAAAAGCGGGGTAGAAAGAGGAATGGCAGATTTATTAGCAGAGCAAGAGAAGGCCGCTGAAGAAGCGGCAAAGGCTGCTCAAGATAAAATCCTTGAGCAAATTAATCCTTTTGGGGATGCGGTCAATCCTTTCGAGGGCGGATATACAAATCCATTTGGAGAAGCAACGGCTAACCCTTTTGCTAATTAAGTTTTTGATTCTTTACTTTATTTAAATTATGTTAAAAAAAATATTATTTCTTTGTACAATATTTATTTTTTTGGTTACTATTTTTTCTTTTTTCACTTCTATCCAAGCCCAGGCCAATCTTTTTGATATTCAATTTCCTATTGCCGAGCTTGGTAACTGTGGATCTATGGGTGAATGCAAAACATATTGTGATGACGCTGTAAACATTGGCGCTTGCACCGCTTTTGCAGAGAAGCAAGGTTTGATAGTCCCTAAAGAGGCACAGAAAGTTAAGGTCATTGCAGAAAAAACTGGTCCAGGAGGATGTAAGAATGCTCGTGAATGTGATAATTATTGCCGTACGCCAGAACATGGGAAAGAGTGTGTTTTACATGCCGTGAAAGAAGGCTTTATATCCGAGGAAGAAGCGGATAGTATGCTTGAATTTATGAAGGATAAAGATAAAAAATTTACACCTCAGAAGGGCTTAAGTCCTGCGCATCTAAAAGGGCCAAAAGAACCAGAAGAATTTGATAAGAAGAAAGCAGAGGAGCTTATAGGGACAATCGGCGGACCGGGAGGATGTTCTACTTTTGGTGAATGTGATAAGTTTTGTAGCGACATTCAGAATAATGATACATGTATGGCGTATGCGGTTGAACATAAATTGATGAAAACAGAAGATGCTGAAAAGTTTAAGAAGCTAATGACAATAGAGGGTCCTGGCGGATGTCGCGGTAGAGAGTGTGAAAAATATTGCAACGACCCGGCGCATGGCGATGAGTGTTTCAATTTTGCTAAAGAGCATAATTTACTTCCAAAGGAAGAGATTCATAGAATAGAAAAATTTAAAGATATTAAAAATAATTTAGAAGCTAAGGGCGGTCCAGGGGACTGCCGTGGGGAAGAAGAGTGTCGAAATTATTGTTCAGACACAACTCATCTTGAGGAATGCGCCGCTTTTGCAGTTAATGTCGGATTTGTGGATACGGATAAAGCTAAAGATGTATTAATGCAATTTGTTGAAATCGAAAGATCCAGGCCTCAAGGGACGGAGTTCGGGCGTCCTAATGAAAATTTCAGTCCTACGCGAAGGTTTATCCCTCAAGATGAAAACTTTAAGTCAAATAGTGATTTTAGTAAATTCGGACCATCTCCTGAATTTGAAAAAAATTTTGAAGAGCGATTTAGACATTTCGAGCAGTTCCGTGGCGATTTTGAACATATGCCGTTACCACCTGAATTCAGGAATGACTTACAAAATGGATTTAATCCACCGCAAAGCTTTGAAGGAGGATTTCCTCCGCCTAATAACTATAACTTTCCCGGTAATGGAGAATTTCGTCCTGATATGGAATTCCCTATACCTGGAAAATTTGAAGGATTTATACCCTCTAGCGGTTTCATCTCCCCGAATACGGAAGGTGGTTATGTAAAGCCGCCTGATGCGGGTTTTGCATATCCACAAGGTGATTTTACTCCTTATGCTGAGCCGGGTACGTATTTACACGATCCCGCTTTTAATAATCCATATGTTCCGTCTACCGGTAATTTTACCCCGCCTAGCAATTATTCATATCCAACAGCTACAGAAGGTTCTTATATTACTCCTACCAATGAAGGCTCGTATCCTCCTTCATCTGACGATAATAGGTCGTATTTTCTTCCGCCTAGCGATGGAGCGTATACGTCGCCAAGTGACCAAACAATATTATTACCAACAGTACTTTTTCCTCTCTTTCCGCTCTTGAAGATATTATTTTAATCGCGATGAATTAAGCAAACAAATCCCCGATTTATATTATATAGTCGGGGATTTGTGATTTTAGTTCAGGATTTCCTTTTATAAAATCATTAAATAGCATTTCTTTTTTCCCTTCGGGTTTAATTTTCTCTAGTCGTAGTTTGCCGTCGGTAAGCGATACTTTTGTCACTATAATACGAAATGGCTTATTATCTTTAATTAAGAAGAAATAAGCTCCCGGTCGCGGATAGAAAGCTCTTATTTTTCTATAATTTATTTCAACAGGATTATTCCAATTGATAAGCGCATCTTCTTTTTTTATTTTCTCAGTATAGGTTGCTTTCTCATGCTTTTGCGGCGTCGCTTTGATTTTTCCTTCTATCCAAAGAAGGATACTTTCGGCTAAAAGTTTGCCTCCCAATTCAGCAAGTGCGTTCTCTAATTCCTCATAATCAATATTGGTGGCAAGTGGCAAATGACTGGCGGCAAGTATCGGTCCATGATCAAGTTCTTCATCAAGAAGCATTATCGTGACACCAAAATCTTTATCGCCGGCAAGTATGGCTGACTGGATAGGAGAGGGTCCGCGGTATTTAGGGAGGATGGACGGATGGACGTTTAATATCCCGTGTTTAGGTATTTCAATAATTTCCTTAGGTATAATTTTACCGAAAGCTGCAAGTATGAAAATGTCCCAATTTTCTTTCTTCAGGTTGTCGTATATTTCATTTAGTCTGGCAGGTTGAAGGGTTGGTATCTTTTCTTTATTCGCCCATATTTTTACAGGAGATGGAGTGAGGGTGAGTTTTCTCCCTTTTGGTTTATCTCGCGCAGTTATAATAAGGGAAGGTGTTAAGTCTTCCTTTTTCAGTTCTTCAAGTATTTTTACGGCAAAAAGAGGGGAGCCTAAGAAGGCTATTTTAAGTTTATTTGCCATAATCTATTTTCTTTAAGTTTTTTGCGGAATCTATAAAGAGTATGCCATTTAGATGGTCCACTTCGTGCTGGATTATTTGCGCTAAGAGACCTGATGCCCCTCTGGTGAATTTTTTGCCGTTTTCATCAAGCGCTTCCACTGTAACTTTGTCGGAGCGTTTTATTTCACCTTGCACACTTTCTACGCTTAGGCATCCTTCCGGTATGATACTCTGCCTCTTGGACATTTTCGTTATCTTGGGGTTGATGAAGACTATATCCTTGGTTTTAGGTTGATCGGCTTCTTCTTCGTCTTTAAGCTTCATATCCAGATTAAAAAACCTCCCTGAAACTATAAATATGCGCAAGGATTCGGCTACCTGGGGGGCGGCAAGAGCTACTCCCTCATCATAATCTATAAGCGTCTCAGACATTCGTTTTAAGAGTTTTTTGATCTTATCACTCTTTATCTCTTCAGGCTTAAGCTCTCTGGCCTTCTCCCTTAAGACTTTATTTTCTTTTTGAACTACATCTCTCATTAAAGCTGATTATAATACAAAATTGGCATATTGACAAATGTAAAATCATGTTTATAATTAGGGTAGAAGAAGAGAAGTTTTTTTGTTTTTTTAATTCTAAATGGAAGGGGAGGTAGATTGAAGATATCAATTCCCGACCCAATGGTCCATGGCCTTTGTCGAAACGGAGAGTGCTTTGCATTCCTCCCTGAAAATCTAAGCGGAACACCCTGCCCCAACTGCAGGAGAGACCCTTATCTTTTTCCTGAAGAAGGGTACACCGCGGAACAGATTGTTGCTTTAAAAAACTTTATTAAAGCAACGAAAAAGGATCGACTTCCACTCTCCAAGCGGGGGAAAGGGAGTTGAGGACTTCCAGAAGGCTCCGATCCGGCCATGAGGCTGGGTCAACTTTTAAAAGGGCGTGCATTATGTGCATGCCCTTTATTTTTGGCACAAAAGCCGAATAAACTATGGGACTGTAATTTGCCAATTCTTTTTCCAGTTTTTTAAAATCGATTTCAAGCTGTTTCTTGTCTTTGTTTTGGTTGGTGATTTTAATAAGAAGTTTAAATGGCGGATAATTAAATCGTTGTCTTATCTCAAGCTCTTGCCTGTAGAATTCTGATACATCTCCTCTTAGGGCAAGTTTAAATATATTAAGTTCCGGCATTCGTGTCTGGATTAAGAATGTCTTTTGGGAAAGAGACCTTAGTTTTATAAGAAGATGAAATATCCTTTCGCTAATTCTAAAATCCGGTATTGTGAAAAGAGCATCAAGCGAAATTATAGCGGCGCGGTCAACATCTTTATTTAAGTAAGAAAAAATCATTTCAGTGCCTATTAATATGCTTCCCGGCATAGAGAAAAAATCCTCAATAACTTTATCTCCTTGTTTTTTCGTTTTTATAACATCTGAATCAATTCTAAACAATTTAAATTTCGGAAAAATATTACTCACTTCTTCCGCTACTCTTTCTACTCCGGTGCCTAGCGATTTTAACCGCCAACTTTTGCAATACGGGCATCTGTCTTCAGCGGAGAAAGAGGATATGCATTTATGGCATATAAAATTTGTTTTTCTGGTATTTTCTTTATGAAGCACTAAAGGCGAGTCGCATATTTTACAAGTTATGGTTTTCCTGCAATCGTCGCATATCGTCGTCTGGCTATAACCGCGTCTATTTATAAACAAGACAGTATGTTCATTGCGGTTCTTTGACTCTTCAAGCATTTTCTTTAGCTCCTCGCTTATTATGATAAATTTTTTCGTCTTTTCTTCTTCTTTTTTCATATTAACCGATATCTGCTCTGCTTTGGAGAGTATGTGAGAAGGAGTAATGCTTTCTTCTTTAAAATTATAATAATCTTCAGTTCTTATGATATCGTCGCCGTATATCAAGTTGGCTCGTATGTGTTTGCTTACGATCTCTGCCGCCTTACGGATGTCAATATAAGGCTTTGTCCTGTATTTATAAAAGGAGGAGCTTTCTCGGTCTATTATAATCGTATTTAAGTCTTTTCTCGGCAGTGACAAAAATAAACCGGTTGATATAATAAGTACCGGTTTTTTACTTGAGATTGCTTCGCTCCATTGCTCAAGGAGTTTTTTCTTCGGCATCTCAGAGTGGAGGATAATAGTATGAGATTCTATTCCTTTTTCAAGTTTTTTTGATGTTTCAATAGTAGCTAAAATTGTCGGAAGTATTATTAAGACGGAATGGTCTTTCGCAAATTCTTCCCTAATGATGCTTTTGTAATGTTTCAGACGCTCCTCATCCGAACCTTGGAAAATGGATATTTTTTTATATTCTTCTTTTCCTTTATTTTCCTTATCCGCTTGTTCTTTAAGTTGTTTGCTATTTTCCAATATAACTTTTGGCGTCATTTCATTAAGGACGTTGCTTAATGAGGAGGCATAATACTCTGCAATCTCCAATACGGCGTCTATAAAAAACGGATTAAAAATCGGCGCACCCGATTCACTTATTTTTTTTAATGCAAAAGAAGATTTTTTTAACGCACTTTTAACTTCCCTTATTTCTTTAGATGATATAACTATAGCCGGAACAGTTTTTTTTCTTAATGGAATTTTTACAACAGATCCCGGTTTTATCTTCTTAGTTGTGAAATAAGAAAGATCTTTTTTTAAAAATCCTTTAGTTATTGGAACAACTGTTATTAATTTCATTTTATCGCCGACTTGTGCCGGTTATACTTGCTAAAGATTTATTTTTATAAATGTTTTTTCGTCAAGAATATACAATGTTTTATTTTCCAGTTCAAATACAGGATTAGCCCCTTTGTAAATTGGCTGCAACAGCAATCTGCCGTCTCTTCCGTCTACTTCGATCGCGTATATCGCATTCTGCACGGCGATAATCAGCACATCGCTGCGGCTGGGATAAAAATCCGCTTTTCTTATCGGGAATCTGGAAGCAAGCACTAAAAGAGGTGATTTACATTCTTGATTATTGCAAAAATAATATGGCAATGGCGAGTTTTCCGGTAGCCATTCTATCCATAGATTGTCTGCTTCGTCTACGAATATTTTTTCGTCTTTGTTTTTATCTACTTTTGCGATAGGTTCACTTGTCGGTTTGAGCAATCTTGCCAATATTTCATTTTCTTTGGCTGGGAAATTTTCATCTTTTTTAGAAATATCATTTAATAATATCTCTCCTTGCGGGTCGGTTGGTATAAGTATGGCTCGCGCTTCTGTTACTAGCCCTTCTTTTACTTCAAGTTTTTTCGCCCATGGCCAGAAACCGTCTTTGGCTACAATGACAGAATAAGTGTTTGGAGTAAGATTCTGTAAAAATATGCCTCCTTGGAGCAGGCTTGTCTCACCTTTATTTTTTTCATTTACTAGAATTTTTGCTCCGGATAATGGGGATGAGATATAAAGCCCCCCGGTCTTTCTAATGTGCAGATTCTTGTCTATTCTGTATCCTGAGGTATAAAGTATTATTATCGGTACGAGAATAATGAATACTAAAAATGAAATCAGCATGATAATTCGCCTTTCTCTAATGTTTGTAGGAGTCATCTTAATCTAAATAGTTGCAAAAAAAACATAAAAAGTCTAGAGTTATAGTAATGTTATGGGAATTTTCGTAAAAAAATTAGGAATAGATTTGGGTACGGCAAATACTCTTGTATTTCTACCGGGAAGCGGTGTTATTTTAAATGAACCTTCCGTTGTGGTTGTTTCTCAGTCTGATAATAGAGTTTTGGCTGTGGGCGATGAGGCAAAAAATATGATAGGCAAGACGCCGGATGATATTATTGCTTATAGACCGATGAAAGACGGCGTAATAGCCGACTATCGTGTTACTGAAGCAATGCTTCGTTATTATATAAAAAAAGCTCTTGGGAAGTTTAATCTTTTTAAACCTGAGGTAATGGTTTCCGTACCGGCTGGCGTTACTTCTACCGAGCGTCGAGCTGTTGTTGAAGCGGCTATAAAGGCCGGCGCTAAGTCAGCTTATGTCGTTAAGGAACCGATACTTGCGGCAATAGGAGCAGGTATCCCGATCCATGAACCGCAAGGGTGTATGATTGTTGATATCGGCGGAGGCACTACAGACGCTGCCGTGATTTCTCTTGGAGGAATAGTTTCTTCAATTTCCGCAAAAGTGGCCGGCAATAAGATTGATCAAGCCATTGCTGATTATATTAAGAAAACATTTAATTTGGCCATAGGCGACAGGACGGCAGAAGAGATAAAGATTGCCATAGGGTCGGCGGTTCCCATTGAAGATGAGCTTACTCATAAGATAAAAGGCAGAGATTTTCTTACCGGTTTGCCTAGGAGCGCAGATGTGTCAACTAATGAAATAGTAAAAGCGATAGACGGCGAATTAAGAGAAATAGTAAAAGCGATTAAGATAGTGCTTCAAGAGACTCCGCCGGAATTGGCTTCGGATATTATTGATAAGGGTATAATTATGACAGGAGGATCGTCACTCTTACGAAATATCGACGAACTTATTTATCGCTCAACCGGAATCCAAGTGAAGATTGCCGACGACGCTCTCTTCTGTGTGGCAAAAGGCACAGGTATCGCTCTTGAACATCTTGATGTTTACAAAAAAAGTATCATCGCGAAGAAGTAATATGCTCTATGAAGATAAAATTTATGGGGAGGTTGAGATTGACGAACCGGTTATTTTAGAAATTATAAATTCACCTGATTTTCAAAGGTTGAAAGGGGTGGATCAGGCGGGTTATTTCAAACCTCATATAAAGAGAAATAAAGTAACTCGTTTTGAGCATTCTGTCGGTGTGTATATCTTGCTTAAAAAATTCGGCGCGCCACTAGAAGAGCAGATAGCCGGTCTTATACACGATATTTCTCATTCAGCTTTCTCTCATTGTATAGATTATGTGTTAGACGAAGGATCTGAAAAAGACCATGATCATCAGGATAATATTTTCGAAGACTTTATTAAGAATAAGACTCAAATTCCCTCGATTCTTAATAAACATGGGTTTGATGTTGATTATATAATCGATGACAAGAATTTCCCTCTTAAAGAGAGGGATTTACCGGATTTGTGTGCAGATAGGATAGATTATTCATTGCGTGATGGAAGGGCGTCTGAGCTTATAGACGATGACTCCATAAAGCTCTTCCTTGATAAATTAAAAACGGAAGACGGCAAATGGTATTTTGATGATTTTGAAACGGCAAAAAAATTTGCGAAATATTTTATGGATATGAATGATAAGTATTGGACTGGCATACATACTGCTGTCATGTTTAGATGTGGAGGTGATTTTCTAAAACACGGACTAAGTAAGAGATATATAACCATTGAAGATTTATATAAAACCGATAATTATGTCTTGGATAAGCTCAGGTTTTATACAAGCAAAGATGATGAATTAAAAAGACTTTTTGACAGAGCTGATTTTAAAATTAACATCACAAATAGTCCAAGTGGTTACGATGCCAAATTGCTGGTAAAATCCCGAGCAGTCAATCCTCTCTTCAGGGAAGATAAAGAATTTTTAAGAGTATCTGATCTTGATAAGGAATGGGTAGAAATCCTAAAGAGAGAATCTAATCCTAAAGAGTGGTTTCTAAAATTTGATGATTAGTTGCCCAATAATGTCCAACACTCGGTGTTGGACATTTGGGAAAATATGGATAAATTGCCATAATGCTGGACATTGCTCTTAGGTGTCCAACACCGAGGTGTCCAACACCGAGTGTTGGACACTATATTAAATCTATAATTTTGTTCCACTTGTATCCACAAAATCTTTATATTGTTTATGATTAGAAAATTGATTAAAAATAATAGTTGTCTCCAGAAGTCCACCCCATCTATTTTCGTTAATGTAATCATGGAAACTTGACCACGGATATTGATCTTCTTTATTTTTATATTTTTTTATTTCCCTTGCGTTTCGGTGGATATAAGCAGAAAGGTGAAGAAGTTGTTCATTGTCTTCTACGTGGACAACTTGATAGGGCCCCTGGAATAAATGACCGGACTTTTTATATTTAGCATTAAAATACTTTGTATAAGAATTTAAGACCCTCTGCATGTAATAAGAGATACCACCTTCTTTTACCTCCCTCATTGTTAGATGAAAATGGTTCGGCATAAATGTAAAATTAATCAATTCAACCATTCTTTCGTCTTGGATTTGTTTAGTTATTTTTTGAGAGAGATTGAATGTCTTATTTTTTATAAAATACGATACTTGTCTACCTGGTTTATCAAAGGTTATATTTGATTGGAAATAAAGAATAAGAAAAAGAAATCGGGCCTTATCAGCACTATCTAAAAATATTAATTGTTTGTCATTACCCCTGTTGTAAAGATGATAATATTCACCAACAGAAATTTGTATTTTTCTCATATATTGTATTATATTAAACATAACCCAAATGTCCAACACTCGGTGTTGGACATTTGTTGAACTCGGGCCATGGTGTTTAATACCTAGAAAGGATTTGTGATATAATATTACCCATGGAAAGATCAAATCATGGATATTTAATTCTTGGCGATAAAGATAAGGCGTTTATCTGGGCTGAGGAAAAAGCTGTAGCTATATTAAATATTCCACTTGAAGAAATTCCTTCTTGCTTAGACTTCTCTAAAGAGAATTACGATTCGTTTGGCATTGACGAAAGCAGGGGACTTAAAGAACGTGCCTTTATGAGACCATTTTCAGGAGACCATAAAGTCTTTATAGTCTCTTTCCGCGCGATTACTCTCGAGGCTCAAAATGCGTTATTAAAATTATTTGAGGAGCCACCGCTTGGAACTCATTTTTTCATAATTACTCAAAACTCTAACAATATTCTACCGACATTACTTTCGCGATTGGTAAGGGTGGTGCTTGAGGAAAAAACATTTTCAAGTGAAGAGACTGATAATGTTGAAAATTTTTTATCCACCAGCCCGGCAAAAAGGCTATTCTTCATAAATAAGATGATAGAAAAAAAAGCCAAAGATGAACTAGACAACTTTTTGAATAACCTTGAGGAGGTTGCTGTAAAAAAGATAGGGAAAAAAGACCAAGTATTCATTAAGGCGATAGAGAGTATCCAAAAAAGTAGAAGATATATAGACACACGAGGGTCATCACCCAAACTCGTCTTTGAATATCTTGCGCTTTCTCTTCCTATTATTTAAAATAAGAAGATAGAAATGGGTGACGTCAGTGTTTTTACGGAGTATAATTTTTGGCAGTTTATGGCAGGGCTTGACAGTATCGGCTTTTTTGGTTATATTTTAAATAAATTATGGAAGATTTAACAAAATCTCAACTTATTTTATTAGCTCTTCTTGTGAGCTTTGTCACATCAATCGCTACCGGCATAGTAACGGTTAGTTTGGTGAATCAGGCGCCGCCGCAAGTGACACAGACAGTAGGAAGGGTTATTGAAAAAACTATTGAAAGAGTCAATCCAAGCGATTCCGACATCGCTTCAGTCGTTGAAACAATAATTGTATCCGATGAAGAAATGACAGTTAAGGCGGTAGAGAAAGTTATGCCTGCGGTGGTCAGTGTTATTGCGACAAAAGACGTTCCAGTTTTAGAGCCATACTTTGTAAATCCGTTTGGTGATGATCCTCTTTTTCGTGATCTTAATTTAAAAGTTCCGCAATATAGAGAGAAGGGAATAGAGCAAAAGAAAATTTCAAGCGGGACAGGGTTCATTATTTCAAGCGATGGTACTGTGGCGACAAATAAGCATGTGGTGGCTGATACTGAAGCTAATTATTCTGTAATACTAAACGATGGAAGGAAATTTGAGGTTGATGTGGCAGTTCGCGATTCAATGCAAGATATCGCTATCTTGAAAATCAAAAGAGCGGAAAGCGAAGATACATTTAAGTATGTATCGCTTGGCAATTCAGATAACATAAAGATAGGCCAGAAGGTTATAGCTATAGGCAATGCCTTGGGAGAACTTCAAAATACAGTCTCAGTGGGAATCATATCCGGTTTAAACAGGGAGATTGTCGCATCAAGTTCTATCGGCGAGGAGCGTCTCTCGGAGGTTATACAGACCGATGCGGCGATTAATTTTGGCAATTCAGGAGGACCGCTTATAAATCTAAAAGGAGAGATAGTTGGTATAAATGTTGCCAAATCAAGCAGCGGGGAGAATATAGGATTCTCCCTTCCTGTCAATATAATTAAAAAGATAGTATTGGATATTGAAGAATTCGGAGAGATCAAATACGCTTTTTTGGGTGTGAGATATGTCACTATTGATAATGAAATATCCAAAGATAAAAATCTCAGTGTGGATTATGGCGCTATGCTTATATCTGATAAAGAGAAAAATATTGACGCTGTCGTTAAAGATTCTCCTGCAGATAAGGCGGGCTTGAAAGAAGGAGATATTATATTGGAATTTAACGGGAGAAGAGTTGATGCAAAAAAAACACTTAGTCTCTTTATCTCTAAATCAAGGGTTGGCGATGAAGTTATCCTGAAAGTATTGAGAGGAGAAGAGGATATGAACGTTAAGATCGTGATGGAGGAGCAATCGAAAGAAATGTAAAAATCAAAAATCAAAATGCAAAATTACAGTTTAAAATTATTAAGTTATTAAATTATAAAATTCATTCAATCATTTTTAATTTTGAGATTTCAATTTTAAATTTGACTGAGTGAAACGAAGAAATATGCCCCCATTTTCAAATTTTACAATAAAAGCTCAGGAAGCGGTTCGTAAGGCGCATGAACTTGCCATAGAGCGCGGACAAAACCAGATAGATGAATTATATCTTTTGGCAGCTTTACTTTTGCAGGATGAAAGTCTTGTTATTTCTATTCTTGATAGATTGGAGATAGATATAATGCTTCTAACAGATTCTGTAATGGACAGTCTTGATGAGGGAAGCCAATCAGTGGTTATGCCGCAGTCTTATCAGATGTATCTTTCTCCCGCGTTAGGGAAAGTGCTTGAAACTGCCCAGAAGAATGCCGCAGAATTAAAAGATGATTTTATATCAACAGAGCATCTTTTTTTGGCTCTTATAATGACGCCATCCAAGGCGGCTGAGATTCTCTCAAGATTTCATTTGGACAAAAATTCAATAATGAATATTTTAGATGATTTGAAAAGTTCCAAAGTAGCAGACATAGAAACGCCGAAGAAATTTCACTTTCTTGAGAAATATGCCAGAAATCTGACAAAACTTGCAAGAGAAGACAAGCTTGACCCTGTAATAGGGAGAGACGAAGAAGTCAGGCGATTGATGCAGATACTTTCAAGAAGAACAAAAAATAATCCAATCTTAATAGGTGAAGCCGGCGTGGGTAAGACAGCAATCGCCGAAGGTCTTGCTCAGAAGATTGCTAAAGGAAGCGTGCCGGAACTTATAAAAGATAAAGAGTTAGTATCTCTTGATCTAGGTTCGCTTGTTGCCGGGACAAAATATAGGGGAGAATTTGAAGACAGGCTAAAGGGATTGATGCGTGAGGTAGAACAGGCGGAAGGAAAGATAATTTTATTTATAGATGAGATACACACTATTGTCGGCGCAGGTGCCGCTGAAGGCGCGCTTGATGCTTCAAACTTGCTAAAGCCGGCTTTAGCCAGAGGGCATTTGAGGGCGATTGGCGCTACAACTCTAAAAGAGTATCAAAAATATATTGAGAAAGATCCTGCTTTAGCAAGGAGATTCCAGCCTGTTTTTGTGGAGGAGCCATCTATTGATAATGCCATCTCTATATTGCGCGGACTCAAAGAAAAATATGAACTTCATCACGGCGTAAGGATAACTGATGCGGCTATTAAAGCATCAGTTGTTCTTTCAAGCAGATATATTACGGACAGATTTTTGCCGGATAAGGCCGTAGATCTTATAGATGAGGCGGCATCAGCTTTAAGGCTTGATCTTGAGAGCGAGCCTGAAGAGATTGAGACAGTAAACAGAGAAACTATGAAGCTTGAAGTGGAACGAGAGGCGCTTAAGAAAGAAATTGAGCGAAATGGAGGATCAAAAACAAGTCTTGCTGTAAAACAAGCCAAGCAGAGGATTAAGAAAATCAATAAAGAGATAAGTGATTTGAGAGAAAAAACATCCGAGCTCAGCTTAAAATGGAAAAATGAAAAGAAGGCCATTTCAGAGATAAGCCAGATTAAAAAAGAACTTGAAAAGCTAAGGGTGGAAGCTGACAACGAAGAAAGGAAAGGCGACCTTACAAGAGTGGCGGAGTTAAGATACGGTTTGATACCTGAGAATGAAAAAAAGATGAGGGCCGAGGAAGTAAAGCTTAGAAAGCTTCAGATATCGCGCAAGTTATTGAAAGAGGATATCACTGAAGAAGATATTGCGAAAGTTGTGTCCAGGTGGACAGGTATCCCTGTATCAAAGATGCTTGAAGAAGAGCAGAAAAAACTTTCACGCATAGAAGATGAATTTAGAAAAAGAGTTGTCGGTCAAGATGAAGCTATTACTAAAATTGCCAATGCGATAAGGCGTTCCAGGGCCGGTATTTCAGATGCTAATCGTCCAATAGGGTCATTTATGTTTCTTGGACCGACAGGCGTTGGTAAGACAGAGCTTGCAAAGACAGTAGCCGGTTTTATGTTTAATGACGATAAGGCTATGGTGCGTGTTGATATGTCGGAGTATATGGAGCGCCACACAGTGTCTAAGCTTATAGGTTCTCCTCCGGGATATGTTGGACATGAAGAGGGCGGACAGCTGACAGAGGTAGTAAGACATAGGCCTTACTCGGTTATCCTTTTTGATGAAATAGAAAAAGCTCACCCGGAAGTGTTTAATATAATGCTTCAGGTTCTTGATGACGGCCTTTTGACTGATTCTAAAGGCAGACATGTGAATTTCAAAAATACAATAATCATAATGACTTCAAATGTTGGAGGAGAATATGTCAGGCAGATGGAAAAATTAGGTTTTACCTCTGAGGAAGAAACAGAGGAAAAGAGAAGCGGCGAGCTTAAAGATAAAATACAGAAAAGCCTTGAATCAAGATTCCGTCCGGAGTTTCTCAACAGGCTTGATGAGATTATTATTTTCAATCCTCTTTCAGGCGAAAATATAAAAGATATTGTTGAGAGGCAAATTGAGATAGTGGCTAAAAGATTAAGAGAGAAGGAGATTATTTTGACCATATCAGAAGAAGCTCTTTCAATTTTATCAAAAGAAGGATATAATTCTCATTACGGCGCAAGGCCTTTAAAGCGCTTGATTCAGAGCAAGATATTGAATCCTGTGGCTGAATACATAGTCTCGGGCAGGATAAGAGGCGGTGGTAAGGTGATGGTTGGCGTTGATAAGAATAATGAGATTGTTATAGAATTGCCATCTAAACCAGCGGTTGATTCTTCCAGGAAAAAGACAAGAGCTAAAAATTAATTAAATTTGCAGGCGGAGGGTATTTATTCCGCCTGTAAATTTAAAAAGTTAATAGGACTATAAAATGGGTAGGTGGCGGAGCGGTCAATCGCACCAGACTGTAAATCTGGCGGCTATATGCCTACGGGGGTTCGAATCCCTCCCTGCCCACAGAAAGCGGAGCGAACGAAGGGGCTAGTCATTAATCTAAAAATAGTTATAATGAAAAAAGCCCGTTAACCTCTAATGTCCCTATTGGCTAATGGCTAAATATCAACTTATAGGCAGATAAATAATCAACTAATATGGCACAACCACAATTAATTAAACTACAATGCACTGAATGCAAAAGAGTAAACTACTGGAGCAGGAAGAATAAGAAACTCGTTGAAAGGAAGATTGAATTAAACAAATTTTGCAAATGGTGCAAAGCTCATAAGAAACACAAGGAGATCAAGAAATAAACTTACTTGGACACGCCGTGTCCAAGTGGAGGGGGTATAGTTTAGTGGTAAAACATCGGTCTCCAAAACCGATGACCAGGGTTCGATTCCTTGTACCCCCGCAAGTAAAGTGAAAAAACAACGGCTAATCCGCCATGGCGGATTAGCCGTTGTTTTTTTATTTAACCGCTTGTTTGAGCGGTTTTTTTTGTTTTTTTAGGGAGATTTTTAGTCGCTTATCTTATCCACAGTTTTGTTTTGGCTGGTGGGGGATTGTGGTGTATAGTGTATACAGGTGGATAATTGTGGGAAATAAGCGGATAATAGTAAAAACGAATTTGTCCGCCTCCGCATAAAGCTCCGGCGGATGCTCAATTTTACAATTATTCTTAATAAGTAAAATTGGCATATGTTAATCGGCGAATATACACACACAATTGACCCGAAGAAGAGGATTTCTATCCCGTCTAAATTCCGCAAGGAGTTGGGTAAGAAAGCTGTTGTGACAAGAGGTCTTGATAATTGTCTTTTTATCTATACTTTGGGCGAATGGGCGAAAGTTGCTAAGAAACTATCCGAACTTCCGTTGGGTCAATCTCAGGCGAGAAATTTTGCAAGGCTGATGTTATCCGGAGCCGTTGATGTGGACCTTGATTCTCTTGGCAGGGTATTGATTCCGGATTATCTGAAAGGGTACGCTGATTTAAAAAATAAAGTTGTTGTTACCGGAGTTTATAATCGATTAGAAATCTGGAACGAGAGACATTGGAATGAATATAAAGGAAAGATTGAGAAGCAGACTGACATATTAGCGGAGAAGCTCGGCGAACTTGGAATATTATGATAAAGCATATACCTGTTCTTTTAAACGAAACGATAGATAGTTTGAATATTAAGAAAGGGGAGACCGTAATAGACGCCACTCTCGGCATGGCTGGTCACTCCAGGGAGATATGTTCGTTGCTGGGAGAAAGGGGAGCACTTTTGGGATTAGACCAAGACAAGACGGTGCTTGAGATTGCAAAGGAAAACCTATCTGATAAACGATGTAAAATAATTCTTGAAAATGGAAATTTCAGAAACATTAAGTCGTTGTCTATAAAGAACGGAATAGAAAAAGCAGATAAGATACTTTTCGACTTAGGAGTAAATTCCATGCAATTTGGCCCGACAGGCAGAGGATTCTCCTTCCTATATGATGAACCACTTCTTATGACCCTAAAGAAAGATCCGGAAGAAGACGATTTAACGGCCTATAAGATTGTAAACAGTTACAGCGAGAAAGATATTGCCGACATCATATACAAGTATGGGGAAGACAGGGCATCAAGACGTATTGCGGGAGAGATATTTAAAGCAAGAAAAAGTAAATCAATTATGACAAGCGGTGAGCTGGCTGAAGTCATAAAGAAAGCATTTCCAGCAAAGCATTTTAAAATCAATCCGGCAACCAGAACTTTTCAAGCCTTAAGAATCGCAGTAAATGACGAGCTAGGGGCACTTGAGCGGGGACTTGAGGAAGGTTGGGAAATTTTAAACAAAGGAGGAAGGATGTCTGTCATTTCTTTTCATTCCCTTGAAGACAGGATTGTAAAGAATTTCTTTAGAAACTTATCTAAAGAAAAGAAAGCACTATTAGTGAATAAAAAACCGATAATCGCGACAAGAGAGGAAATACGGGCAAACCCAAGATCAAGAAGCGCCAAATTAAGAACAATAGAGAAAATATAAATTCAAATAACATATGACAAAATTAATAAAAAATATTTCAAAAATAAACAAATTCCAGAGGGTAATCTTATGGAGTCTTGTCTCTTTGATAATTTTCTCAGGCGTGTTCTATCTTTATCTTACTTCTACCGTGGTTATAGAAACCGCCATGATGAATAGAAATTTGATAGAATTAAAATCTTTAACTCAGAATTATCAGCAAGCTGAAGAGATATATTTTAATGAAATATCCAAACTAACTTTAGATTATGCGTTGGCGCTGGGATTCAAAGAAAATACTGAAATGCAGTTTGTATCGCGCGGGAATGTATTTGCCAAGCGTTAAAAATAAGGCATATGAAAGACCCTTTAATTCGCCGCTTGCATATTGTCGGGATAATAATATTTCTTTTTGCCGGCATTATTATAGCTAAGCTATTTATGCTTCAGATTGTCTCGGCTGACTACTATAAAAAAGAAGCTAACAAGCAATATGTATCAGTAAGCGAAGAAGAATTTGATAGAGGAAAAATATTTTTTAAAGAGAAAAATAATACTACTGTTTCGGCCGCTTCTGTTAAAAGCGGTTTTGTATTGGCATTAACACCATCGCTTCTTCCTGAAGACAAAGAAACCGTTTACAACAAGCTGATAAATGTTGTAAATATAGATAAAGAAGATTTTTTAAATAAAGCAGACAAGAAAGACGATCCCTTTGAAGATATCGCTCATAAGCTTACTTCAAAACAAGCGGAAATTATAAAAAATTATGATATTCCCGGAGTTAAATCTTATCAAGAGAGTTGGCGTCTATATCCAGCAGGCAGTTTAAGTTCCCATATATTGGGTTTTGTCGGTTATAAAGAAAATAAACTGATCGGAAGATATGGGATTGAAAAATATTATGAAGATGTGTTGAAGAGAGGAGGTGAAGGCGATTTTTTAGTAAATTCATTTGCTGAAATATTTCTTGATGTCGGTAAGGAACTATTGGTAGGCGATAAAAAATTGGCTAATAAAGAGGGTGACGTTGTCTTGACTATTGAACCAAAAGTGCAATTTTTTTTGGAAGAAACTTTAGGCAAGATTATGGATAAATGGAACGGTTCTCTTGTCGGCGGTATAATAATTGAGCCAAAGACAGGCAAAATTTTAGCCATGGCGGCAAAGCCTGATTTTGACCCTAATTATTACGGGAAGGAAAGCGATTTAGCTCTCTTTGTAAACCCTAATGTAGAAAGTGTGTTTGAGTTTGGTTCAATTATGAAACCATTAACAGTAGCTGCCGCGCTTAATGATAAAGTGATAACGCCCGGCAGTACTTATAATGATGAAGGTTATGTGCTATTAAATGGAGCTAGAATTGAGAATTACGACGGCAAAGCGCGAGGAATTGTTGATATGCAGGAGGTCCTTAATCATTCTCTTAATACTGGCGCAGTATTTGCAATGCAGCGGCTTGGAAAAGACAGATTTTACGATTATATTATCAAGTATGGTTTCGGCGATTATACAGGCATAGATTTGCCTGGAGAGGTAAAGGGGCTTATATCAAACTTAGACAGTTTTCGTGAAATAGAGTATGCAACCGCTTCTTTTGGGCAAGGGATTGCTTTGACTCCCGTTGAAATGGCAAGAGCGTTATCTTCTCTGGCAAATGGCGGTAATCTGATGAAGCCTTATATTGTAGACAGTATTCTCGTCGCAGGAGGACCTGATATAAATATAGAGCCAAAAAAACAAGATGAAGTTATAAGCAAAGAAACATCGGACAAAATAACAGCGATGCTTGTGAAGACTGTTGATGAAGCTCTTTTTGGCGGTATTGTGAAGATGGATAATTATAGTATTGCGGCCAAGACCGGTACCGCGCAATTGGCAAGCCAAGACGGAAATGGTTATGATAAAAATAAATATCTACATTCATTTTTCGGCTACGGACCGGCTTATGATTCAAGATTTCTTGTATTTCTTTATGTGAAGGAGCCTATTGGCGCAAGATATGCGTCAGAAACTTTAACTTATCCATTTATGGATTTGATGAAATTTTTGCTAAACTATTATGAAGTTCCGCCTGACAGATAATTGATATATAGAGAGTTATCCACACTCAAACTTAAAAATAACCTTGATATCAAGGTTATTTTAATTTCTGTGGATAAGTCTATGTGGATAAACTCTGGATAACTCGTTATTTTGCGCTTGACAACAATTTGCCATAAGAGAGAAAATGAAATTATAATTTAAATTGCAGTAAAAAAAATATGCAGATAAAATAAAAAATATGTAAGTAATCAGACAATCAAATAATTAAATAAAATCAAAGTATGAATTTTAAAGAATTATATTATTTAAATGGATTACTACGAGAATTAAAAGACCCGCGGAATGTTTTTTCCGCGGGTCTTTTGTTTAAAAATAAATAAATAAATAAATAAATTTATTTTTTCTGTTTTTTTATTTTTTAATTAATAAAAAAATAAAAATCAAGAGAAATTAATAAGGTCGATATTTATTAACAAAGAATCGATTGATAATTTAAGGAATTATTTATAAGCAGAAGATTGCTAATGTTAATTTATTTGAAAGATGTTAATTACTTTGTAATTAACATCTAAAGTAAATTAAAAAAACTATTATGAAAAAGAAGATTTTATTTGGAGCACTGGTATTAGCTGTTGCCGTCATCACCGCTCCAATGTTTGCCGCTTTTGAAGCGCATGTGATCAATGTCACAGCCAAGATAGAGAATGCTCTTAAAGTAAATACAGATGATATAGATTTTGGAACGGTATTTCCTCAAGAGCACCTTGATAGACCGCTTGAGATAGCATTATCGGCTTCATTTCAAGAGGAGGAAAGAGTAGATGATGTAAGGTATATTATTCGTCAGAAGCCTAAGTGCGGAATTACTTCCGATGGCGGCGAGACGCTTGTAGGACCGACAGCTACCGGTCATGTAAGTGTAGATCCTAGCGGCAACGCAGTCATTGATTGCGGTGCTGAACCTAGACAACTAGCCACTGGCGAGGCATGGGGCGTCCTTCCTTCACTTTGTGAGTATATTTCCAAAGAGGCTGACACTGATGTAGTGAATGACACAGGCATGCCTTCTTTCCACGAGCCATGGAGTGTTGAGGGGGATGAGATAGTCTGGAACGACTCAACAGGCTATTTGTCAAAATTAGGTGAAGATTTTGTTGACAATTGGATTATTGACCTAGCTGTGCCTTGCTTTGGCGGTACTTGCGGGCAGGATTGGGCTGCTTTTGTAGCCGATATTAATCCAAATGTGAACGCAGATGACTATGAAGGCAATATAGAAGATGAGCATAAGATCTTCGGTTGCGATCTTTGGGTCGAAGTGACGGAAGTTTCTGAGACACCTATTTAATAATTAATTTTTCTAGCGTTTTAAAAACGCTAGAAATATATTATGAAAAAGAAATTAATTATAGGATTAGGGGCGTTGGCTGTCAGTCTGGCAGTTATGCCACTCTTTGCCGCTTTTGAAGCGCATGTGATCAATGTCACAGCTAAGATAGAGAACTCACTGTTCGTTCATCCTGAGTCAAAGAACTTTAACACAGTCTTTCCTCAGGAGTACCATGAGCAAAGTTTCTTTATCACTGTTTCAGAGTCTTTCTCTGCGACTGATCAGCGAAGAGTGCTAAATATCGATTATGATATTAAGCAGAAACCTAAACCTCGACCGGAAAAGGTAGATCAATTAGGAGGTATCGAGTCGGCTCGCGATTGGTGCCATACGAATATCCCTGACCCTGTTGGGTCAACATATGACTCAGGCGACCAAGCATGGCAAGATTACCTTGTAAATTGCTATCCAACTCTTTGTCCTTATATCTCAAAACACCCCGACAACTTTCCATCTCCGGGCAATGACTTCGGGCTAGAAGCCTTCCATGACCCTGAGATCGTTGTTGCAAATGGCAAGATAAATAAGGATATCGACCCGGCTGATCAATGGATAATAGACTTGGCGGTCCCTTGTTTTGAAGGATCTTGTTCTCAAGATTGGGCAGACTTTGTACACTCACTCAATCCCTTCGTTCAAAATCCTGACGATTATATGGCGCCAAGCGATATGAATAGCGAAGTGTTTGGTTGCGATCTGTGGGTTGAGGTAACTAACGTCTATTAGAATTGATTGTTAATGAATTCCGCCGGTTCCTTGTCCGGCGGAGAGATTAACAATCAATAATAAAATAAAAAAATATGAGACAATATATATCAAAAGTTAGAAATTTCTCCCCTTCTCGTTTTTGGGAAGAGAAGACGGGTGAACCATTAAAGAGGAGTGAGAAGATAATAGGCATAATCTTGTTGATAGTTTTTCTATTCTTTTTCTATGTGGCGCTTGATGCCAATAAGTTTAAAACAACAGTCCATGTAATAGAAGGTGAAAGCAAAATAGGCTTGAATCCCACTACTGAAAAAATAGATTTCGGTGACTTGTCGAGGGGAACATCAGCCGCAAGGATAGTAAACATTAAGAACGGTATTCCTGTATCTATTTATGTCGTGGCTTTAAATACAGGCAGTATTAGCAGTCTGGTGGATATAAATAGGAATTTTTTTAAGCTTCGCCCCGGAGAAGAGATTAATATGGAGTTTAGTACATATATGCCCGCTTCAGCTCGGATAGATAAGACGTATGACGGACGAGTCTATCTTTTTAAAATTCCGTTGATTTGGTCTTGGCAATAAAAATAAATATGATAAACAAAAATAAAATTAAAAGCGCATTGATAAACTTGGTAATTTACAGTGCTATAGTTTTTGGGATTATTTTTGGGTTTCCTAAGGCTTTATCTTGGTATTTAGACACACCTTATCCTATGGCCGCTATAACGTCAGGCTCTATGTGGCCCACCTTGAAAGAGGGATATCTGATATTTATAAAATCCGTCCCCAAAGAAGATTTGAAAATAGGTGACATCATAGTTTATCGCAATAATCTGGGCTTTACTATCCATCGTATTGTAAAGCTTAGTGAAGATGAACTGATCACGAAAGGAGACGCCAATTTTCAGAATGATACACCGATAAAATATGGTGATGTGGTAGGGAGAACGCTTACTGTCTTTGACAAGCAAGTTTATATTCCTTATCTGGGTATAATCACCATAAAAGCAAATAAAAAATAATATGAATAAAATCACATTAAAAGAAAAACCGCTTGACGGCATCATAAGGATAGAGAAAATAAAAATAGAGAAAATCTCTAAAGTTCAAACTGTGTTTTTATGTTCATATCAAATCATTAAGAAAAGTCTAATCATTGCTGTGGCTATTATAGTACTACTTGCTCAATTGCCGATCTTAAACGCTTTTGAGGCATATGTTGTCAGCGTAACTGCAAAGATTGAAAGGATGGATATCAAGACTTGTGATGATGATGAATCTTCCGAGGATGACCATAAAGATGACGATGAAGAGCACCATGAAGAAGAATCGGGTCACGAGGAGAGTGTTTTTAAGGACGCTGAAGATTCGGAAGATATTGCAGAAGAATCAGCAGATGAAATTGTTATAGATGAAAAGCCGGAAGATGAAATTGTCATTGAAGAGGAATTTAAGGCAGAGACAGAAGAAGATAATTCTTTGCCTGAATACCCTCCGTATCAAGAAGAAGACGAAGAAAATCAAGAAGTCTCCGCTTCCGACATCATTTAATCAGGTTATAAACATTTACTAAAGAACTCATATATCCTCATGAGCAGCTTTTTTATATTCAAAAAATGAAGTATTATAATGGATGATGATAAAAGATGTAATAAAAAAAATAATACTATTTATATTAAAGCTTGAGGCAAGGATTATTCTTTGGCGATACAAACCGAAAGTTATTGCTATCACTGGCACAGTGGGGAAGACTTCAGCTAAAGATGTTATAGGGACGGTATTTTCTCAAGAGTTTTATGTAAGAAAAAGCGATAAGAGCTATAATAGCGAATTTGGCGTGCCTTTGACTATTATCGGCGCAAAGAGCGCTTTTAATAATTTATTTAAATGGTTTTTGGTTTTTCTCAAAGGAATAAAACTTCTTATAGTAAAACACGACTATCCTGAGATGCTTATCATTGAGGTAGGCGTAGATAGGCCGGATGATATGTCCAAATTAATTTCATGGCTTAAGCCGGATATGGCTGTTATTACCGGCTTTGGCAATGTGCCGGTGCATATAGAATTTTTTAAGAATGCCGATGAACTTGTGAAAGAGAAGTCTAAATTAATTCGTGATTTTACAGCAGAGAATTATGTAGCGCTAAATGGCGATGATCCTAAGTCGCGCGAACTTAAAGACAGGACTAAAGCTAATGTTATCACTTATGGATTTAATGAGGACAACGATCTTAGCGCCTCAAATTATCATATTTTGTATAAAGATGATAATGACCAAGGGATACCTGAAGGAATAACTTTCAAGATAGATTATAAAGGGAAAATTATTCCTATTCGTCTTTATAATATTTTCGGGAAGCAAGCCGCTTATTCTGTTTTAGCGGCGCTTACCATAGGGACGGCATACCATTTTAATATTATTGAAATGGCTAAATCGCTTGTCCGTTATCGTCCGCCGGTGGCGCGTCTCAACCTGATAAACGGAGTGGGCGAGAGCTTTATCCTTGACGACACTTACAACGCTTCTCCTCTTGCTGTAGAGATGGCGCTTGAAACTTTGAGCGAAATAAAAACAACTGGAAGAAAAATCGCTGTCTTAGGTGATATGCTGGAGCTTGGCAAGCATTCTGCCGATGAACACAAAAAAGTTGGCGAAAAAGTTGCAAGTATTGCTGATATTATAGTGACAGTCGGTATTCGCGCTAAATTTATATCTCTAGGAGCGAAAGAAGCCGGTTTCAAAGAAAAAGATATTCATGAGTTTGATGATGCTCGCGAAGCAGGTAGATTCTTAGTGAACATAATAAAAGAAGGGGATCTAATCTTAGTAAAAGGCTCCCAATCAATAAGAGCGGAGAGAGTAGTGGAAGAGATAATGGCTCACCCGGAAAACAAAGAATTTCTTCTTGCAAGGCAAGAAAAAGAATGGTTAAATAAATGAGATATTTTGGCCCTATCGTCTATCGGCTAGGACACAGCCTTCTCAAGGCTGGAAGCGGAGTTCGATTCTCCGTAGGGTCACAAATTGAAACTTGGTCAGAAGTAAGCGCACAATCTGGGCGCGCCGAAGGCGCGCTGTATGGCGAGGGAATGAAATCCGTCTTGCGGGCGCGGGCGAATTCGGAGGGCGGGCAAAATGAGATCGAAATAGTTTTGTCTTTCAGCGCGGGGTTCGTTCCAAAAGAACGAAGAAAATCTCGCATCTCGTGGAGATTTTCACTCGTAGCGAGAAACCCCGCGCGTTTTGAATCCAAAACCCACTTCCGCAGGGGTTCGACCCAATTCTTTCTCTCGGCTCGGGCAGATGAAGATTTCGCTTGAAGCGAGCTTTTTTGACGCATGAGCGCGTCCTTTTTCGTCAGATATATTTCGCGCTCAATATCGCGGTTTAGGTACAAATCCACAAGTGCGTCGAGCTTCGCTTCAAGCGTTTTTAAATCTCCCTTCATCTGTCCGAGACGATTTCCCGAAGCGTGGATTTCCTCGTGCTCAAAAACTTCTACTTTTTTGAGCATATAATCTGCCCACGCTTCGGGAAGCGACACTGATTGAAGCTGTTCTTTGACTTGGAGAGCGAGCGCATCTTCCATTAAATATCTCTGGCTACATTTTCCTTTCTTTTTCGTACATCGATAATAACGATACCGACCGCCCATTTTTCCAGTACACCATTGAGCGGTTATCATACTTCCACATTCCCCACAACGAAAAAGTCCGGTGAAAGGAAAATTGTGAGATATTTTGGAATGTCTTGGATGCGCTCGCACGGAAAGTTGCTTTTGCACAGCTTCAAATAGTGTCGGAGAAAGAATTGGCGCAAAGCTTCCGGGAAAATATTCCTCACGATGTTTGGTAAATCCTAAGTAGGCACGATTCGTCAATATTCTTTTCACGGAAGCTTTGCCAAGTGGCGTTCCGGACTTTTGAGCAACACCATGGTCAGCCAAAAATTGCGACAGCGAAATGAGGGTATGTGTTCCTTTTATATATTCACCAAACGCGCGCACGATAATTTTAGATTTCACCGGATCAGGTTCGATATTGCGCGTGGTGGGATTGTTCACATACCCGAATGGAGCGCGAGTCAGCCACTCTCCTCGTCGCAATTTTTGGCGCATACCTCGCTCGACATTTTGCTTAAGATTATCAGAATAATACTTGCTCTGTCCGAACGCCACTTGAAGCATAAACAGCCCCTGCGGAGTTGGTTCAAACCAAAATGTCGGAAAACGCAAAGAAACAATTTTAGAAGTGTCTACGGCGTAAATGATGCGTCCTCCGTCAATACTATTTCTTGCTAGTCGGTCAGGATGCCACGCGAGAATACCTACGCCATCCATTTTCTCAATACGCATCATCATTTCGCCGAACACTTCTCGCCCCGGACTCTTTGCGCTTTTCGACTCTTGAAATTCCTCAAGAATTTCAAGA